>DATMZP010000394.1:0-4407 GCA_035573595.1 Hyphomicrobiaceae bacterium | reverse complement strand
TGGAGCCCAAGGAGGAGATCACGGTCGACTTCGCCGAGGGGACCACGGCCGACATCGAGCTGCACGACGGCTCGCGTCTCCTGCTGAGCAAGCTCGGCGCCCAGCACGACCCGCGCGATGCCGACGCCGCGCTCATGACCATCCGCGCCAGCGCCGCCAAGGGCACGGTGACGACGGGGCTGCTCTACATCGACCAGACCCAGCGCGACATGCACGACGTGCTGGCCACCGATGCGCGCCCGCTCAACGTCCTGCCGATGGCAGAGCTGTGCCCCGGCTCCAAGGCACTGGAAGCGATCAACGCCCGGCTGGCTTGAAGCATCCCTCCACCCGTCATCCCGGAAGCCGAGCGCAGCGAGGCTATCCGGGACCTCCATCATCGCCCATGGGAATCCCTGGCCGGGATGACGGGTATCAGCCCTCCTTCCGACCGTCGCGGGTGTAGGGGTACATCTCGCAGATGTCGGCGCCGGGCAGCGCATGGTCCATCCCGGTCCAGACCTTCACCACCGTATCGGCGATCTCGTCGGTGATACCGGCGGCGCGGGCGTTCTCCAGGTAGAGCCTGATGTCCTTGAGCTGCAGCTTGGCGGTGAAGCCGGCGTCGTAGCGGCCGTGGATGATACGGCGGGGGAACTTGTCGTCGGTGGCCGAGTTGCGCCCGGTCGAGGCATTGACGATGTCGAGGATGGTCTGCATCGGGATGCTCTGGCTCACCCCAAAGGCGATGGCCTCGCTGGTGGCGGCCAGGGCAGTCGCCGAGAGGAAGTTGTTGAGCAGCTTCACCGCCTGTCCCTGGCCGGCGGCGGGCCCGACGTAGAACGGCTTGCCCAACAGGCTCATGAGCGGCTTGAGGCGCTCGTAGGTCTCGGCCGGACAGGCCAGCATGATGGCCAGCGTGGCCTTGTCGGCACCGGCAGTGCCGCCCGAGACGGGCGCATCGACGTATTCGATGCCGGCGGCGGCGAGGATCTCGGCGGCGCTGCGGGCGGCGGCGATGCCGATGGTGGAGGTGTCGATCACCGTCTTCACCTTGCGCGACGGCGCGCCCGCGAGCTCGCGTGCCACCGCCTGGCTGACATTGCCGTCGGGCAGCGACAGGATGACGGTGCCTGCGCGTGCGGCGACCTCGGCGTTGCTCCCGGCGACGGTGGCGCCCTGGGGCGCGCGCTCGGTGCTCACCGCGTCCGCCACCACCAGGGCGTGACCCGCGGTCACGAGGTGCCGGCTCATGCGGTGGCCCATGCTGCCGACGCCGATCCAGCCGATGGTTTGCGTCATGTCGCGTCTCCTCCTGTTTTTCCCGCGCGGGCTGCGTTGTCCGATGGTAATCGCGCCGGGGCGGCAGCGCCACGCACACCGCGGCGTTCCTGCCCGGCGAATATTCCGGTCCATAGCCGCCTGCGCCGTGAAAGATTTCCCGCCGGGACCGACTGCCGCCCGGTTGACACGGCGGGCAGCATGCTGGTCCACTCGGCTCAAAAGGAACGTCGCGTGATGTGGCATGCGACGAGCAGGGAGGAGATGACCAATGTCGCTGGCAGGGTGGATGCGTGTGGTTGCGGCAATGGCGGCCGCACTGGCGGGGCCCGTGTGGGGGCATGCGCAGGGCTACCCGAGCAGGCAGATCACGCAGATCGTGGTGTTCGCGGCCGGCGGTCCGTCCGATACGCTTGGGCGACTGCTCGGCGACCATGTCGGCCGCCAGCTCGGTCAGCAGATCGTCGTCGAGAATGTCAAAGGCGCGGGAGGTGTCGTCGGTATGGAGCGGACGGCCAAGGCCGCGCCCGACGGCTACACCATCATGACGCAGCACGGGTCGCTCACCGCCGCTCCGGCGCTCTACACCAACATGAGGTTCGACCCCAGAACGGCCTTCGAACCCATGGGGCTCATCAACACCGGCCCGATGGCGGTGCTGAGCCGAAAAACCCTTGAGACCAGCACGCTCAAGGAGCTGATCGCCTGGATGAAGGACAAGGGCGACAAGGCGTCGATCGGGTTCGCCGGCGTGGGGTCGAACTCCTATGTGTGCGCGCTCCTGCTGCAGCAGCGGACGGGTGTGAAGCTGGCCATGGTGCCCTATACCGGCACCGGGCCGGCGATGCAGGACCTGGTGGCCGGGCAGATCGACCTGCTTTGCGACCAGGCCACGACGGCGACGCAGCAGATTCTGTCGGGCACCGTGAAGGCCTACACTGTCACCGCCAAGGAGCGGCTCGCGGGCTTGAAGGACGTGCCCTCGAACGTGGAGGCCGGCCTGCCTGGCCTCGACTACACGATCTGGAACGCCGCGTACGCTCCAAAGGGCACACCCAAGGAGGTGATCGACCGCTGGAACGAGGCGATCGGCAAGTTCGTGACGGATCCGGTGATTGTCGAGCGGCTCGCCGCCACCGGCACCGTGCCGTTTCCACCCGAGATGCGCACGCCCGCGGCCCATGCCAAGTTCCTGGAGGAGCAGTTCGCTTTCTTCGCCAAGCTGTTCGCCGAGGCCGGACTGAAGAAGGAGGAGGCGAAGTAGGGATTGGGGGCAGTCGGCCGCCGGAGCCCCCGACCTCGTTCAGCGGGCGGATCGCACCGCGTCCGCGATCAAGCCGGCAGCGTGCCGGTATTGCCGTCGGGCGCTCGCTGGACTGCTCGCCGGTCCTGACTCCTAGCGTCTCCGCCGCGGCTCCGCCCACCACGATGGCGTATCGGCCGGTGGCACGTCATAGGGCCGATATCCATACGAGGAACCGGCGCGATAACCGTAGGAGCGCGCACGATAATAGCCGTAGGACGGCGCGCCATACGGGCCATAGTAGTATCCCGAGGGCGGCGGGCTCGGGCCGAACAGCGACGGCCCCCTCGGGGGCAAGCCGCTTTCCAGCAGCCCCTGGCCGCTCGTGACGGGTGCCGTCAGGCCGATGGCGCCTGCGTTGGGCACCAGGGTGGCTGTATTCAGGTACGAGCGGCTCGGGGGTATCGAGGTGCTCGACCAGGCCGCGTAGGGGTAGCCGTAGGCCCGCGCCGGGCTCGTATACCCATACCCGTACGCCCACGCCGCGCCCCCGTAGCCGTAGCCCCAGGCGGGGCTCCCGTAGCGATAGGCCCGCGCCGGGCTCCTGCAGCCGCAGACGGGCGGCGCCGGCCGGTAGGAGTACCGTGCATTGCCGCACACGCGCCAGTCGCAGGCCCAGGTCTGCGGGGCATCAACGGCGAGGAGGGCAAGCGCAATGCTCAGTCCGCCAAGCCACCGGCACGGCCTCCTCAGCGCGCGCTCTGCGAGGCAGTCTCCAATCGGTGCGATCATGGTTGCGGAACCCGTCGGATTTGTGCCGGCAATCGGCTCGGATGTGCCGTTCGAGTAGTTGGCGATCCTCCGCCCTGCAATCCGGCAAAGCCCGCGTTCTCGCCGATGCCACTGCGGAGGCCGCGACGTCGCCATGATCATCGCGCCCGACCTTTTTCCCAATGCCGCCCGCCAGCCTCCCTTCTCACGCCGGCTCGCCGGACCATCACATGATGTTGCACTTGCGCAGATGACTGCTGCACCGCACATAACGCCAACACTTGGACCGATCGAGACCGGCACGGTCAGATCGGGGCTCAACAAAACCAGCTCACACTCGAAGGCCACCCGGGACGCCGCCGCGCGTGCCTGCAGCGGACGGCTCTGGGCGACCTTCGGCGGATGTGGAGACGATCATGAGAAGACAACACGCCATCCCGCTGATTGCCGCCGTCATGCTCGGCGGCGCCGGTGCGGCCCTTGCGGACGGCCTGCCGACGTTCGAGAGCGACGGCTTTCCGATAACCCTGCACCAAATCGGGACCCTGGGCTCCGACAGGGTTCACGAGCAGGCACCCACCTCGACGCTCACCCGGGAGGGCATGCCCGCTTCTCCCCACCAGCTCTCGGTGCTGAGACCGAAGGACGAGCCAAGCCGGTAGGGGCCGCCGGCCATTGGGCAGCGAGGGGACGGCACGTACGTTCCCGCGCGCTCAACCCTCTTGAGCGCAGAGCGCCCACCGCTCGGCACTGCGCAGCCGAGGCTTTGCGGCGCGATGGCGGGGTCTGCCGACCTCTCCGACGGGGGCACCCCGGTTTCGGTTTCACTCGATCCGGGCTACCCTGGGGCATGACATCCGCCCCCGATGCCGCCGGGAACCGCCTCGGCCGCGAGACCAGCCCGTATCTGCTCCAGCACAAGGACAACCCCGTGCACTGGTGGGCGTGGGGGCCGGAGGCGCTGGCCGAAGCCAAGCGCAGCGGCAAGCCGATTCTCTTGTCGGTCGGCTACGCCGCCTGCCACTGGTGCCACGTGATGGCGCACGAGAGCTTCGAGGATGCCGAAACCGCGGCTCTCCTGAACGACCTCTATATTCCAGTAAAGATTGATCGCGAAGAGCGGCCCGACATCG
>DATMZP010000393.1:0-3404 GCA_035573595.1 Hyphomicrobiaceae bacterium | reverse complement strand
CGCCTTCTTCACCTCGTCCGTGATCTTCTTCGCGGCATCGGCGAGGTTGTCGGCGGGCACGATCTTGAGGCCGGACTGGGCCAGGATCTGCTTACCCAAATCGACGTTGGTCCCCTCCAGGCGCACCACCAGCGGCACCTTGATGGCCATCTCCTTGGCCGCCGCCACCACGCCCTCGGCGATGATGTCGCAGCGCATGATGCCGCCGAAGATGTTGACCAGGATGCCCTTCACGGCCGGGTCGGACAGGATGATCTTGAACGCCGCCGCCACCTTCTCCTTGGATGCGCCGCCGCCCACGTCGAGGAAGTTGGCGGGCTCCATGCCGTTCAGCTTGATGATGTCCATGGTGGCCATGGCGAGGCCGGCGCCGTTCACCATGCAGCCGATGGTGCCGTCGAGCTTGACGTAGTTGAGGTCGTGCTTGGAGGCCTCCACCTCCGCCGGGTCCTCCTCCTCGATATCGCGCAGCGGCAGCACGTCGGTCTTGTGGCGGAAGAGGGCGTTGTCCTCGAAGTTAATCTTGGCGTCGAGGCACACAAGCTTGCCGTCCCTGGTGACGACCAGCGGGTTGACCTCGAGCAGCGCCATGTCCTTCTCGACGAAGGCCTGATAGAGCGAGCCGATCAGCTTCACGCACTGGTTGATCTGGTCGCCCTCCAGCTCGAGAGCGGCGGCGACCTTGCGGCCGTGGAAGGCCGAGTAGCCCGACGCCGGGTCGATCGACAGGGTGACGATCTTGTCGGGCGTGTCGTGCGCCACCTTCTCGATGTCCATGCCGCCTTCTGTGGAGGCGATGAACGAGATGCGCGAGGTGGCGCGGTCCACCAGGGCCGAGAGGTAGAGCTCGCGGGCGATGGCGGTGCCGTCCTCGATGAACAGGCGCTTGACGAGGCGCCCGGCAGCGCCGGTCTGGATGGTCACCAGGGTCTTGCCCAGCATCTCCCCGGCCGCGACCTTCACCTCGTCGATGGACTTGCAGATGCGCACCCCGCCGCCGGTGCCGGCCTCGGTCTCCTTGAACTTGCCCTTGCCGCGTCCGCCGGCGTGGATCTGCGACTTCACCACCCACACCGGCCCCGGCAGCGCTAACGCGGCCTGCACCGCCTCCTCGACCGTGAAGGCCGGCGCGCCCTTGGCCAGCGGGACGCCATAGGGGCGCAGCAGCTCCTTGGCCTGGTATTCGTGGACGTTCATGTGGGCTCCCTTGAAGGTGTCAGACCCTCCGGGTCTGACACCTTGGCTCCGACGGCGTTTGGGCAACGGTGTCAGACCCAGAGGGTCTGACACCCATTCTGGTATACCATATGCCAGTGAGCAGCTTGACCGCTAGAGCCTCGTTTCGGCCCTGCGGGAAGGCCTATGCTGCACTGCGGGAGGCGATCATTTCAATCTCGACTTTCGCCGACATGGGGAGAGCCGCGACAGCGATGGTGGAGCGGGCCGGATAGGGCTCAGCCACATAGGCCTTGTAGACCTCGTTGACGGCGGCGAAATCGGCCATGTCGGTGAGGAAGATTGTGGTCTTGACCACGTGGCCGAAGGTCAGCCCGGCCGCTTCCAGGATGGATTTGAGGTTCTCGAGCGACTGCTTCGCCTGGGCGCTCACGTCACCCTCCACCAGCTTGCCGGTGGCGGAGTCGAGCGGGATCTGGCCGGAGATGAAGACGAGATCAGCGTTGGCGATCCCGAGCGAATAGGGCCCGATGGCCTTGCCCTTCGGGGTGGTGATGGCTTGCTTGGGCATTTGGATCACCTGTCATCCCGGCCGGCGCGATGCGAGCCAAAGGCGAGCAGCGCTCCGAGCCGGGACCTTGTGAGGTAGGTTGCGACTCTTCACCCGAGGTCCCGGATAGCCTCGCCTTCGGCTCGGCTTCCGGGATGACGGGTGTATTCCTCACGCCAGCTGCGGCGCGATCTTCTTGCAGGCTTCGATCAGGCCCTGCACGGCGCCGACGGACTTGGTGAACATCGCCTTCTCCTCGGGCGTCAGGTCGATCTGCACCACCCGCTCCACGCCGTTGGCGCCGATCACCGCCGGCACGCCGACGTACATGCCGTTCACGCCGTACTCGCCGTTGAGATAGACCGCGCAGGGCAGCACCCGGCGCTTGTCCTTCAAGTAGCTCTCCGCCATCTGGATGGCCGATGAGGCCGGGGCGTAGAAGGCCGAGCCGGTCTTGAGCAGGGCCACGATATCGCCGCCGCCCTTGCGGGTGCGGTCGACGATGGCGTCGAGCCTGGCCTGGGTGGTCCAGCCCATCTTGACGAGGTCCGGCAGCGGAATGCCGCCCACCGTGGAATAGCGCGCGATCGGCACCATGTCGTCGCCGTGGCCGCCGAGGACCAGGGCGGAGACATCCTCCACCGAGACGTTGAACTCGTCCGACAGGAACTTGCGGAAGCGGCCGGTGTCGAGCACGCCGGCCATGCCCACCACCTTGCTGGTCGGCAGCCCGCAGGCCTTCTGCAGCGCCCACACCATGGCATCGAGCGGGTTGGTGACGACGATGACGAAGGCGTTGGGCGCATACTGCTTGATGCCCTCGCCGGCCTGCTGCATCACCTTGAGGTTGATGCCGAGCAGGTCGTCGCGGCTCATGCCGGGCTTTCTCGGCACGCCGGCGGTGATGATGACCACGTCGGCGCCGGCGATGTCGGCGTAGGCGTTGGTGGGCTTGAGGCTCATGTCGAAGCCCTCGATGGCGCCGGACTGGCCGAGGTCGAGGCCCTTGCCGCCCGGCACGCCCTCGACGATATCGAACAGCACCACGTCGCCCAGCTCCTTGAGGCCGATGAGGTGGGCCAGCGTGCCGCCGATCATGCCTGCGCCGATCAGCGCAATCTTGGTGCGCGCCATAGCCTGTTGCTCCTGTGGTGTGCTGCGCTGCCGGAATCTATCGAGCCAACCCATGGGTATCAGGGGGAAGACCCCTCGCTCCGGGAGGGGTCAGGCCCCTCGCCTCTGCCATTGTCTTGAAATTGGACCGTCGATGCGAGGGGTCCGACCCCTGCGCCCGTTGGTTAGCCCGAAAGGCGGGACCGTTCAAGGCGACGAAAAATGGCTGCGACCGGGCTCAGACCCCTCGCCTCGACCTGCGTTGCGAGACACGACGGCCGGGGCGAGGGGTCTAACCCCTTCTTCGGGGGTGCGGCACCGCAACCTTGACGGCATGGCTGGAGTTCCAGAGGGAACACGGATAATGCTTCACGCCGGTCATGCAGCGCCCCAGTCGCAATCTCCGCTATTGCATCATCGGCGCCGGGGCCTCCGGGCTCGCGGTGGCGAAGAATTTTGTCCAGCGCGGCATCCCCTTCGACTGCCTGGAACGCGAGCAGGACATCGGCGGGCTGTGGAACATCGCCACGCCAAGCGGGGTGGTCTACGAGAGCACCCACCTCAT
>DATMZP010000392.1:0-2135 GCA_035573595.1 Hyphomicrobiaceae bacterium | reverse complement strand
CGCGAGGATGGTGTTGTAGAGCGTCCGTTCGTAGTAGTCGGCGTAGCCCGCCGTCGGCTCGGTCATGAAGAGCATCCGCGTGAGCCGGAGCATGTTGTGGCTGCAGCACGTCTCCATGGTCTTCGCGGAGGGGATGTGCTTGTCGAATTCGTCGACGGGAAAGAAGTGCTCGTTGTCCGCGTTCCCTCCGGTGGCAAATGATCGGGTGGTCACCACGGTCTTCCAGAAGAACCGTGCCGCCGCCGAATAGCTGGGCTCGCCCGTCAGGATGTGGATGCGCTGGAAGCCCACCACCTTCGGGATCTGCGTATTGGAATGGAGTCCATCGAGCGTGTCGCGCGATTGCGACAACGGCTCGAGCAGCCGCTTGTGCGAGAACCGCTCCGCCAGGGTCAGGTACCTGGCGTCACCGGTGATCGCATACACGTCGGCCAGCACTTCATTCATGCCGCCGTGCTCGGTGCCCAACATCGCTTCGAACTGGGCATCGGTCATGTTCCCTGTCGTGGCGATCGCCCAATCGGACAGCTTCACGAGCACGGTTCGCGCCGCCGCGTTGTCGCAGTAGAGATACGCATCCCGCAGGCCGGCAAAGATCTTGTGCAGCGTGTACCAGGGCACACCGGTCGCGCGTTGCGTCTTCACGAGGTTGTCGATCTGGGTGGTGTTGTCGGGGAAGGCGTTGACCAGTCCCGTCCTGGCCGCGGTCTGGCATTCCGCCAGCTCCTTCACGATGTAGTCGCAGCGCTTCTTGAACTCCTCGTTGCCGGTCGAGGCGTACATCAGCGCGCAAGCGGTCAGATAGTGTCCCGCCGTATGGCCATGGGCCCGGATGTCCGCCCAGGTCGCCACCGATTCCCAACCGCCATAGACGGGCGCCTTGGGAGCCAGCCCGGCGTTGACGCGGAAGTTGTGCAGCATCCGGTCGGGGTCCAGCGACAGCAGGTATTTGCCGTTTCGCTCCTGCGCGTCCTTGAATGGCCCGTCGAGCAGCCTCACCGCTGTCAGAGTGAACGGCTCCGCGCCCAGCGCCACGGGAGGGAGAGCGGCCGGCGGTGCCGTCGCGCCCGGTGTCACGACGGAGGCGGTCGAGGCACGGAGGTCGCGCAGCGGCTCGAGGGTTGCCGCCGCCGCCGCGCTCCCCAGGACCTGCAAGATGCGCCGCCGGGTGAGACCCTGCTCAGCCATGTGACCTCCCATGCGCCAGGTCGAACGATCGATCGGGTCGTGCCGGCCTGTCAACCCGCGGCAGAACGGTTTGCTGCCGTCGTCTCCCCGGAAGTATCGTGGGCTCGGAGATTTTCGAAGCCTGCGCGGCATGCCGATGGCTCTTCTCAGGAAACTCGGCCTTCTGGCGGCCTTGTTGGCTTGCCATTCCGTGGCCCTCTCCCAATCCAACGAGGATCCGACGGCGCCGATCGGTTCGGCGCTGAGGGCCGGGGAATTCGACAAGGCCGTCGAGCTGACCCGCGCCGCGCTGAAGGCCTCGCCCGGCAATGCGCAATTGTGGACCTTGCAGGGCATCGCTCTCGCCGGCAAGGGCGACCGCAAACAGGCCCTGGCCGCCTTCCAGCAAGCACTGAAGATCGCACCCGACAGCATGGCCGCCTTGGCGGGGGCCGCTCAGATCGGGTACGAAGCGGACAGCCCGGAGGCCATACCGCTGCTCAACCGTCTCCTGGAGCTGCGCCCCGGCGATCCAACCGCTCACGCCATGCTGGCGGTGCTGGAATACCGGAAAGGGGACTGCGCGGCGGCGGTCCCCCACTTCGACCAGGCCGGCCGGCTGCTCGACTCGCAGCTCGACGCTCTCCATGCCTACGCCACCTGCCTGGCCAGGCTCAAGCGGCTCGACGCCGCCGCCGCCGTTCTCCAGAGGGCCGTGGCTCTCCGCCCCGATGATCCACGGGAACGTCACCTCCTGGCCTCGATGCAGATCATGGGCCGGAAGCCCAAGGATGCCCTCGCGACGCTGCGGCCCCTGCTCGACGCCGGCAGTCCGACCGTGGACACCTTGCAGCTCGTTTCCAACGCCGCCGAAGACGCGGGCGACACGCCCCAGGCCGTGAGCACGCTTCGGCAGGCCATCCTGCTCGACCCACGCAACGTCAGCCTCTATCTGGATTTCGCCAACA
>DATMZP010000391.1:0-2448 GCA_035573595.1 Hyphomicrobiaceae bacterium | reverse complement strand
AAAGCGCGCGGCGTTGCAAGGAGGTGCGGCATCGACTATTCGGCCGCCTGTGCAATGGCGCGACGGGCACGGCGCGGCACGCCGATGCGCAGGCGACGATCGGAGAGGGACAAAAGCCCACCCAACGCCATCACGATGGCGCCCAGCCAGATCAAGCGCACCAGGGGATTGAAGTAAAGCCGCACTACCCAGCCGCCCGCGAGCTGTTCGTCACCCAGCACGACGTAAAGATCGCCGCGCCAGCCGACGTGGATGCCGGCTTCGGTGGTCGTCTGTCGCGGCGTGTCGAAGGTTCGTTTGGAGGGCGCAAGCTCGGTGACCGGGCTGCCGTTGCGCGTCACCGCCAACAGGCCAACCACCTCCTGGTAGTTTGGCCCTTGCCGCGGGGCCACCCCGCGGAAGCTCAGGTCGTAGCCGGCGATGGCGGCGCGCTCGCCCTGACGCAGGATGACCACCTCTTCAGCACGCCAGGCCGAGGTAGCGACGATGCCGATCACCGTCAGGCCAAGGCCGGCATGCGCCAGCATGCCGCCGTAGGCCGACCGCGGCAGCCCAACGGCGCGGCGCAAGACCTCGCCGCGGCCGGCCGTGGACAGCTTCACGCGCGTCCCCCATTCGCAGAGCGGCCCGGCAATGACCCAGGCGCCGAGCGCAATACCAAACGGCGCCAGCCAGGGTCCACGCCATTCCAGCACGAAGGTTGCGAGCAGCGCCAGCAGCGCCAGGCCGACGCCGGCAGCAAGCCGCTGCGCCACCCCCAACAGGTCGCCACGTTTCCACGCCAGCAAGGGTCCCAAGGGCA
Organism: Hyphomicrobiaceae bacterium; assembly: GCA_035573595.1. Lineage (GTDB taxonomy): Bacteria > Pseudomonadota > Alphaproteobacteria > Rhizobiales > Hyphomicrobiaceae > AWTP1-13. The sequence goes on along the minus strand of DATMZP010000391.1, from coordinate 1,646 downwards.
TGGCCAGCAGGAGCGGCACCATCAGCGGTGCGAAGGTCAAGTTGAAATAGGGTGGCCCGACCGAGATTTTGGCGCCGGCAACGGCTTCCAGCGCCAAGGGATAGAGGGTGCCGATGAAGACGGTGGCGCAGGCCACCGTGAGTAGGATGTTGTTGAGGACCAGGCTGCCTTCACGGCTGATGGGGGCGAACAGGCCGCCTTGCCGGAGTTGCGGGGCACGCCAGGCATAAAGTACGAGGGCGCCGCCGATCAGCACGGTCAGGATCGCCAAAATGAAAATGCCGCGCCTTGGATCGACCGCAAACGCGTGCACCGAGGTCAAGATGCCCGAGCGCACCAGGAAGGTGCCGATCAGCGACAACGAAAAGGCGAGGATGGCCAACAGAATGGTCCACACCTTGAGGGCCTCGCGCTTCTCCATCACCAGCGCTGAGTGCAGAAGGGCCGTGGCGGCGAGCCAGGGCATGAAGGAGGCATTCTCGACGGGATCCCAGAACCACCAGCCGCCCCAGCCCAGTTCGTAGTAGGCCCACCAAGAGCCCATGGCGATGCCGAGCGTGAGCAGCATCCAGGCCGCGAGCGTCCAGGGCCTGACCCAGCGTGCCCAGGCCGCATCCGTGCGTCCCTCGATCAGGGCGGCAATGGCAAATGAGAAGGCCATGGAGAGGCCGACATAGCCGCCATAGAGAAACGGCGGATGGAACGCCAACGCCGGATCCTGCAGAATTGGGTTGAGACCGCGGCCCTCCACCTGCGGGGGAATGCGGTTGAAGGGACTTGAGGCAAAGACGATAAAGACGAGGAAGGCCACCGCGATCGCTGCCTGCACGGCCAGGACGTTGGCGCGCACTGTATCGGGCAGGTTGCTGCCGAACAGGGCGACGGCGGCGCCGAATAGGGCCAGGATCAGCACCCATAGCAGCATCGAGCCTTCGTGGTTCCCCCACACGCCGGAAAATTTGTAGATCAGCGGCTTGGCGGTGTGCGAATTGGCCCATACGGCCTCGACCGAGAAGTCGGACGTGATGAAGGCGTGCGTCAGACTGAGAAAGGAAAAGGCCAGCAAGGTGAGTTGCGCCAACGCCGCCGGCGGCGCCACCGCCATCAGCCGCGCATCGCCGACCCGGGCACCCCAGGCCGGCAACAGCATCTGGAGGAGGGCGACGGCCAGCGCCAGGATCAGCGCGAAATGTCCAAGTTCGATGATCATTGGCGCCCGCGGCTCCGATCGCTGCCTCGCCGGTCCCGGGCGGGCCTCGTCGCGCCGCGCCCGTTGCTGAGCTCGCCGAGGTCAGGGGCGCCGAAGGCGGACCGCCGGTGCGCGGGCTGCCGAGGTTTGCTCGCCGTCGTCATTTCTGCGCCTGCCCCTTCCCCTTAAGCTCGTTAGCCTCAGCAGCAGCCCCGCCCTGCCAGACGCCCTGCTCTTTGAGCGCCTTGGCCACTTCGGGGGGCATGTAGGTCTCATCGTGTTTGGCAAGTACGGTATCGGCCAGAAAGCGTCCGGCGGGGTCGAGCGCGCCCTCGGTGACGACACCCTGCCCCTCGCGGAAGAGATCCGGCAGGATACCCGTATAGCGCACGGCGATGGTGCTCACTTTGTCGGTGACGGCAAATTCGACCGTGCTGCCGGCGCCGCGCTTGAGGCT
>DATMZP010000390.1:0-2613 GCA_035573595.1 Hyphomicrobiaceae bacterium | reverse complement strand
ACGGAGCGCGGAAGCCCCCCTCATAGGCGGTGCCCTTGGTGCCCTTGAAGGGCGTCATGCCGCCGTCCGGCCAGGTGAACACCTCGGCCCCGTTGTCGGTGCTGAAGACCACGATGGTGTTGTCCGCCTCGCCGATGTCCTCCAGGTGCCGCAGGAGGGCGCCGATGGCGTCGTCCATCTGCTTCACGCCTGCCTCCTGCAGGCCGAAGTTGGTCTCGCTGTTCATCATCGCCCGGTACTTCGGGGAGAGGAAGGTCCACACGTGCATGCGCGTGGTGTTGTGCCAGAGGAAGAACGGCTTGCCCTCCTTCTTGGCTCTGTCCATGAAGCGTTTCGAGTTGTCGACCAGCACCTCGTCGAAGGTGGTCATGTCGTACTTCGCCTTCCCGAAGCCCTCCCACATGTTCGGGACGTTGGACATGTCGGGGAACGGCGGCAGCGGCCCCTCGTCCTCGATGCGCTGCTTGCCGACGCGGCCCCAGCGCGGCATCACTGTCGGGTCGTCAACATCGGTCGCATAGGAGCGCACCAGGTTGCGCGGCCCGTACTTCTGATAGAAGGCAACATCCCTGGGATAGGAGTACCAGTAGGGGTCCGACATGGCGTCGAGGTGATAGAGGTAACCGAAGAATTCGTCGAACCCGTGCAGGGTCGGCAGGAACTTGTTGAGGTCGCCGAGGTGGTTCTTGCCGAACTGCCCGGTGAGATAGCCTTGCGCCTTGAGCGCGGTCGCGATCGTGCAAGCCTGGGCTGGCATCCCGACGTCGGCGCCAGCCTGCCCGACGGTCGTCAGGCCCGTGCGCAAGGGAATTTCGCCGGTGATGAAGGCCGCCCGGCCGGCCGTGCAGCTGGCTTCGGCGTAGTAGTCCGTGAACAGCACGCCCTGCTGGGCCAGCCGGTCGAGGTTGGGTGTCTTGCCCGACATCATGCCGCGATGGTAGGCGCCGATGTTGAACCAGCCGACGTCGTCGCCCATGATGAATACGATATTCGGCCGCTGCCCCGGCCGCAGCGCCGGTGCTGGAACTTGCTGCTGGGCTTGCGCCTGCCTTGTGAAGCCAGTTCCTGGCAGCGCCGTCGCGGCTGCAAGCGTGGCTCCGCTCAGCAGCAGATCGCGCCGGGCCACCCCCTTGTTTTTGCGCTGCGCTGCGTCCTGAGAGTTGTCGTGCGGGCTGTTGCTCATGCGGGTTCTCCTGGGGGCTCCCATCCCAGCAGGGCATCGGCAACGTGGGTCCCCCGGCGCGAACGCCAGGCCTCTCAACAAGCCCCAACCAGCCGGCGCCTCTGCTGTTGCTATGAGCAATTGGCGTAGACTGCGGCATCGGGGAACGCTCTCGGGCCCAACCCGCGAAACGCTGAGATAGAGTCCCGAGCAGCAGGCGGCGCGTTGCCGGATCGGCACGCGATCATGACTGTAAGGATGAGGCTGGCCGGTTAACCGGTCTCGTGCTCACTCGGCCGAGGAGAGGTCCTTCAGCACCCCGGCGGGGATCGAAAGCACGTTGGGGGTCTGCCATGCCGTCGAAACCCGCACGGGTCCGGTGGGCAGAGCGATGGTCTGCGTGATCAACGTGCTGACGACCGCAACCACCCGACCCTCGCAGTCGAGCACCGGCGCCCCCGACGCGCCGTGGTCCAGCACCAGCCGGTCGTCGCCATCGTGCATCTCGATGAGTGCCATGCCGGCGAGACGCTCGCCGGTGCCGTACTCCGCAAAGCGCCCTTTGGCGAACCGCAGCTTGCCGTCGGGATACGCGAGGCTGAGAAGCTGCTCCTCGGCAACCAGCGGTGCCGTCCTGACCGGAAGGGCGGCGGCGCTGGGGAAGGCGGCCTTGAGCTCGATCACGGCCACCTTCTCGGCGTGAGAGCCCGCAACGCGGAGGATGCGGGCGGGGATCACCTGCCCCCTGTCGCTCTCGCGCAGCTCGATCTGCTTCCAGTCCTGGGCAGAGAGCCGCATGGCCTCGGGGACATGCGCAGCCGTCACCATCAGCCGGGGCGAGAGGAACCAGCCGGTGCCGCGTATGCCAAGGATGGCGGGCGCATCCTTTCTCTCGTCCGCTTCGAACTCCCTGGTGATGTTGACCGTGGAGCGGACCAGAGTCGCAGGATCGATGCAGGCGGCCTTGGCGCCGGTGACACCGGCGGGCATCGCCATCAACGCAAGAACGAAAAGCAAACCTTGGCGCATGGCGCCGTCCCCCCGATGCACAGTCCTGTCCGATCGGACCGGCCCGAGGACGCGGCCCACGGCAAGACTAGCCTCATGGGAACCGGAAGGTGTGGCCGCCGCGTCTCACCGCGGTTGAAATCTCACTGCTTTGCCAAGCGTTTAGCACGCTCGGCATATTCCTCCGCGCCGCTCGCCGGCGTCACAGGACGTTCTGCCACAGCAGCCCGAGGCCGCCGGGCACCGCGAGGTTGGCGAGCATGCCGTTTTGCATGCCGATGCGCTTCGCCGGGTCGTCGACCTCCCAGAAGCGCAGGAGCATTGTCACCCCTTGAGCCGCTCGATCAGCGCCATGGCGGCGGCGGGCGCGCGCACCTTGCCCTCGTGGATGAAGTAGACGAACACGTCGCGGGGTTGCACCTTGGCCTTGGTGGCGGGCTCCA
>DATMZP010000389.1:0-2824 GCA_035573595.1 Hyphomicrobiaceae bacterium | reverse complement strand
CCCCGGCATGCCAGGTCGGGCCAATAGCGCCATTCGGCACCGCGGCTGTCGCGCCCGCGTGCCCGAACGAGCTGCAGCAAGTCGCCACCGAGCAGCTCCGCCCCGCTCTCGGTAGCATCGACTCCGAGTTGGTCCCACCGGTGAATCACCTGGGGCACAAAGGCCAGGTGCGGCTGGTTCCGCTCGACAAAATGCGGGTTGGCGCTAGCGCGTACCGGCAACATCGCGCGCTCCTCCTCACTCGTGTGTGTGCGGCGTCGCCGGCACGTCAGGATGTTGCCAGCGCCAGAGTGCCAGGGCGGCCAGCCAGACCCGGTCATCGCGGGCATGGGCCGGATACGTCGCCAGCTCCCACGCGCCCGGCTGCGCCTTCGGCAGCCAGAGCACCAGGCGGCGCTGCGGGGTGAGCCCTTCCTCCCAGAGCGCGCGCCGGTAGGCGGCGAGCTGGACGCCGTAGACAGGGTCGAGCTGCTTGCTGGTCTTGAAGTCCACGAGCGCGAGCGCCCCGTCCTGCAAGCGACAGAGCAGATCGCAGGTCCCGGCGTAGCGGTGGCGCCGCGAGATGACGACGCGCTCGCAGGCCAGGACGGTCGCCACATCCCGCGCCGCCCACGCCTGCACGGCCGTGGCATAGGGCCTGAGGGCCGGGTCATCGTCGTCACAGGGCGGGCCGCCGAGCGCCGCCGCGCAGACGGCATGCACGCGCGTGCCCAGGTCCGTCGCCTCACGGGCAATACGGTCGGCTTCGGTGTTGCCGACCTTGCCGCGCCAAGTCGCCAGAAACGGTTTGTTGATGACGGCCAGGATCGACGAGACGCGCGGGTACAGGGCGCCGTCGATCAGGTACTGGCCGCGGCGGATTGCCGGCGCGGTAGCCCCCGACACGAGCGCGCGGCTATCGTCCGCTACTGCCATAGAGCCGCTCCAATCGGTCGTAGACCTCGGTGATGATGCGGAGGGCCGTCTCGTGGTCGGCGCACGCATAGTCCACCGACCAGTTGGTGCCGCGCGAGTTGCGCTCCAGCCGGACCGTACAGCGCGGGGGCCAGGGCACCGACTCGTGCAACACGCGCTGATCACTGCTGAACGCGGGGCCGCTCATCGTTCCTCCTGCGGGCGTCTTTCAGGCGCCGCGCGTCATCGGCACCCCGGCCCGCCGGTGCGCCATATAGCAGGCGGCACAGTAGCCGTGACCGCCCGACGACGGCGGTTTCAGGCGGCGGCAGCCGCGGCAGGGCCGCGGAAACCGCCGTTGTTGCACCGCGACCGAGCGGTCCGTGCCGTGGCGCCAGTAGTAGACATAGCAGGTCAGGCAGCGGCCCCGGCAGCGCTGCCCGCCGAGCCGCCCACAGATCGGGCAGGCCGTCGTCATACCGCGACCGCCACCGCCGCGAGCTCGCTCAGGGACGCCTTGCACTTGAAACACGTCGGCGCCTTGATGCTGTTCACCCAGGTACACGTACAGCGGATGCCCGTCGGGTAGCGACCCGGCGCCGCGGGCACGTAAGTCACGCCCCGCGCGTAGTTCGGCGGCGGCAACCGCACCGCCGGCGGCCGGGGCGAGGCGCGCCCCTCCCCCGTCGCCCCCTCCTCGTTCCTCCTCCCGGAGGTACCGGCGTCTCCCCGGATATATTCAGGACCTATTGGGGTGCCACCGGTGGCACCCTTTAGCGTCATGGATGGCACCCTTTCCGGCGAAACAGCGTCACTGGCGTCACCCTTTACGGGCGTAAGGGCGTCATTGGTGGCACCCTTTGTCACCGAAAGGGCGTCATGCGTGGCACCGTTTACGGCAGGCGCGGTGGTAATGGGTGCCATTGGTGCCACCGTTTCGGGGCGCGTTGTCGGAGAAAGGGTGCCACGCCCGTCACCGTTTGGCAGCACCAGGCGATACTCGGTGGCGTGGCCCCGGCCGCCGGTCAGGTAACTCGTCGCCACGATCAGCCCGGCAGCCTGCAAGTCGTGGAGGGCGCGCTGGACCGCCCGCTCGGACTTGCCGGTCCGCTCCATGAGCTTCTTGATGCCGGGACGGGCGCCCGTCCCGTCATCCTGGGCGCGCTGCGCCAACAGCATCAGGATGCGGAACTGTTCATCGGTCACCGGCAATAGCGCGACTCGATCCATCAATCGCCAGCTCATTCGGGGTCGCTCCTTCCTAGCCGGTCGCGTCGCCACCGCCGCAGCGTTTGCTTGATCTCGCCGACCAGCGGTCGGCCGTGCAGCTCCGATTGGGGACATACGTCTACGCCGCGCCGCAGCACGAGCGGGCACTCGTGGTCGGCGTCGTGGCCACGCGCGCTCGCACTCAGGTGCAGGGCCGCCAGCACCTGCGTGATGCCGTGCGTCACGATGAGGTCCGCCACGACCGCTTCGTCGCGCGAGCTCATCGCCAGCCAATGCCCCGTAGCGATACCCCATTCCATTTCCACGTCGCCCCTGTCGTCCTCGAACGCGCGGAGGACGCGTGCGCGTGCCGCCGCCAGCGCCGCGCGGCATTCCGCTTCACTCATATCGGCGCGGGTATCATCCAACACCTCGGTCCCCTTGCCGCGATTACACGCCTGGCAGGCCGTCACCAGGTTCTCGATAGCGTCCGACCCGCCACGGGCACGCGGCCAGCGGTGGTCCACCTCCAGCTCGACATCCGGCGCTGCTGCTCCGCAGTACTGACAGATGAACTGGTCGCGCTGGAGAACGCGAAAGCGCAAGCTGAGGCTCACCATCGGCTTACACTTCCACCGTTTCGCGCTGCTGACCCAGCTTGGCGGCATTGAACTCGCGGTAATGCGTCATGCAGAGGGGCTTGCCGTGCTTGCGGGTGCTC
>DATMZP010000388.1:0-7336 GCA_035573595.1 Hyphomicrobiaceae bacterium | reverse complement strand
GCGGCCGTGCCGGTGCCCGACCCCGCCATCAAGCGCGTCAAGCGCGTCGTGCAGGGCGACGTACCGAGCCCGCTGCGGCCACCGCCCGGTTGCCATTTCCACACCCGCTGCCCCTATGCCGAGGTGCGCTGCCGCACGGAGGCTCCCGCCCTGCGGGAGGTAGAGCCCCGCCACTTCGTTGCCTGCCACTTGCGATAGAGTTCGATTGCCGTGTCGCGCATCGACTGGGATGAGGGCGTTGATACAGGGGAGACCGCGACCCAATATAGACACTGACTGTGCGAATCCGCATCGGTAGAGTCGGAGTCGCCGGTTACGTGAAGAGGGAGATCGCGCGAAGACCTGGAGGAGGCCATGCGGCTTGCAGAGAAGATCGCCATCGTCGTCGGTGCCGGGCAGGGGCCGGGCGAAGGCCTGGGCAACGGCCGGGCGACGGCTCTCCTCTTCGCGCGCAACGGCGCGAAGGTGCTGGCCGTCGACAGCAATCTGGAATCGGCCAAGGAAACGGCGGCGATCATTGGCGAGGACGGCGGCGAGTGCGTCGCCATCGAGGCCGACGTCACCAGGGAATCGACCCTGAAGGCGGCCGTCGACGAGGCGGTGAGGCGCTGGGGCCGCATCGACATCCTGCACAACAACGTGGGCGTAAGCCTGGCCGGCGGCGACGCCTCGCCTCTGGAGATCACCGAAGAAGCCTTCGACCGCGTCTCGGCCATCAACCTGCGCGGGACCGTCATGGCGTGCAAGCACACCCTGCCGGTGATGCGCCGCCAGGCCTCGGGCGCGATCATCAACATCGCATCGATTGCGGCATGGTCGGCCAACTACCCGACCGTCGCCTACAAGACGACCAAGGCTGCCATGATCGCCTTTACGGAGCAGGTCGCCTGCCAGAATGCCCAGTACGGCATTCGCGCCAATGTCATCCTACCGGGCCTGATGGATACCCCGATGGCCGTCGACACTCGCGCCCGAGTCTGGGGCAAGACGCGGGCCGAGGTGGCCGCCGCGCGCGACGCCCGGGTGCCGCTGCGCGGCAAGATGGGCACCGCCTGGGACGTCGCTAACGCGGCGCTGTTTCTTGCCTCCGACGAGGCCAATTTCATCACGGGGGTGGCGCTGCCCGTGGACGGGGGGTCGAGCCTGCGCCGGGAGTAGCGCCATGCGCCGGCGCCCGGGCGCTCCGCTCGAAAGCATCCGAATGCCCTTGCAGCCGTAGGCTTCAGCTACGTTCGAGGACGCGCTCGAGCCTTCTGCTCAGAAACCAGGAGAGGCCAAGGAAAGCGCACAGCATCACGAAGCCCAGGCCCGAAGAGGCATCGCTCATGACCTTCTCCGAGACCTGGCCGAAGGCATAGCCGGCCGAAACGACCGCGCAGGACCAGATGGCCGCCGCGACGAAGTTGAGGACGAGGAAGGTGGACCAGGGCAACGGCGACATTCCGTAGGCGAAGGCCGCGACACCTCTGATGCCATGCGGGTAGCGGTGGAGAAGGATCATCCATACATGGTGGCGGTGCGCCAGCTGCGCCGCAGTCTGGACGGTGCGTGCGAGTCGTGGAAAGGACCCGAGCAAGCGCTTGCCAAATCGCCGCCCGATCCAGAAGCGGACGACGTCACCCGTGAAGCTGCCGAACCCGCAGACCACAATCAGGGTGCCGAAGCTGAGCGCCCCCGAATGTGCGGCGTATCCCGCAAAGAGCGTAAGCAGCAAGCTATGCGAGGCCGCGTAGGCGAACATGAAGCTGTAGGCCGCATCGCCGTGCTGCCGTATGAGATCCAGGAACGAGGCGAGGTCTGTCGGAAACAGCATTGTTGGCACCGCGAAAGCCGGCATTTCCCAGATGGGGCCGGCATGACCCACTACCACCTCGAAGCACACGCAAGCCAGGCGGAAGATTGGCAAGCGGCGTTCCATGGATATCCGGCCCGGCGCGTCTTCCTGCTGCGCTCCGGACCGTTGGTCTGATGCGAGGTCGCCGCTCAGGCTCATTTGGTCTATGGTGCAGGCGAGCCTGATTGAAACCAAAGTCGCCTGACGCGACAGGCTTCAGACGTGCGCAACGGCCAGGGTAAAGGTGTCGTACCTTGCCACTCAGGGCCACAGCGGAGGCACGTGTAGCGATGGACCACGTTCCGACCCAGGGCACAACGGCGGTTTGGCCCGACATCCCTTACGAAGCCTGGCGCGAGACCTGTGCCGGCCTCCATCTTTACAGTCAGATCATCGGCAAATATCGCCTCGCCCGGACGCCGTGGGTCAACCACTCCTGGCATGCGACGCTCTACGTCAACGCGCGCGGTCTGACGAGCTCGATTGTTCCCGACGGCCCGGGGGGCATCGAGTTGCAGCTTGACCTCATCGATCACGTCGCCGTCGGCACCGCAACGGATGGGCGGGTCGCGCGATTTGCGATGGCGCCAATGTCGGTGGCCGATTTCCACGAGCGGTTCCTGGACCTGGTTCGCGCCCTTGGTGGCACCCCGGAGCTGGATGGTCGACCGAATGAGGTCGCCGACCCGGTCCCGTTCGCGCAGGACCAGCTGCAGCGGCCCTACGACGCGGAAGCCGTGACACGGTTCTTTCGAGCTCTGGTCCAGGTCGACCGCGTGCTGAAACGATTCCGGACCGGCTATTTGGGCAAGGTCAGTCCCGTCCACCTGTTCTGGGGCAGCTTCGACATGGCGGTTACCCGCTTTTCGGGGCGCCCTGCTCCGCGCCACCCGGGTGGCATCCCGGCGCTGCCCGACGACGTGACGCGTGAGGCCTACAGCCACGAGGTTTCCTCTGCCGGCTTCTGGCCGGGCGGCGGAGCCATCAACGATCCAGCCTTCTACTCGTACGCCTATCCGGCACCGACGGGCTTCGCGCAGGCGCGCGTCGTCCCCGAAGAGGCGTACTACAGCCCGCAGCTCGGCGAGTTCGTGTTGCCCTACGACGCGGTCAGGCATGCGCGCGACCCGGAGGCGACCCTCATGGCGTTCCTGCAAAGCACTTACAATGCGGCTGCCGATCTCGGCGCCTGGGATCGCCCGGCCCTCGAATGCAGCGTCGGTGAGCCGCTACGGCCGCGGCCTCTATAAGCTCAGGAGCCGGCGCAAGACACGTGCCCGCCGCGGAATCCTGAGGCGGCCGCAGTTTTCCAGAGCGGCATAGGCCGATCCCAGGCAAAGCAGTGGAAGCAAATTGAGCGCAGGGCGGCTGTCGCCCGGTTCCGTGAAGGTGACGATGTCAGGTTCTGCCGCTGTCCGGAAATTCGGCAGGGCTGTCAATCGGCGCCGGACCGAAAGTGTCCTAACGCCGTTCGGGAATAGCCAAGTCCTTGAAACAATGGCGCGAGCGACGGGACTTGAACCCGCGGCCTCCGGCGTGACAGGCCGGCGCTCTAACCAACTGAGCTACGCCCGCAGTATGTCATGCGCTCGGGAGATGGCCCGCGCGCCGTCACGGGGGTCGTTTACGTGACCGCGACTCCGCCGTCAAGCGGGGCTCTCGCTTTCCGACGGCGTCGATCGGGGTCTGTCGCGGTCAGACCCCTCGCACTGAACGGTAGGGCCGAAAAACGCACCTATGAGGCGAGGGGTCTGACCCCGAATCCGGCTCCATGCTCGTCAGGTCTTCCCATCCACCAGGCCGCCGACGATGTCGAGTAGCAGCGCCAGGTCCTCCGGGCGCGACAGGCGGTGCTCGCCGTCGGGGACGGCGGCGACGCGCGTCCAGTCGCCGGAGAGGTGTGCGACGAGGTCAAGGCTGTGCTCCCAGGGGACGTCGGGATCCTGCAGGCCGTGGATGATGTGCACGGGACGGCCAGGGTCGAGGGGGGCGGCGCCGATCAGGTGCCGCCTGCCGTCATCGATCAGAGCGCGGGTGATGGGATAAGGGCCGTCGCCGTAGCGGGAGGGGCGCAGGAAAACGCCCCTCTCCTCGATGTCCCGGCGCGCAGAGGTCGGCAGGTTGCGCCACATCAGCTCGGTCATGTCCCAGGCCGGCGCGATCAGCACCAGCGCCTTGATCCGCTCCGCGCCTTCGGCAGTCGGCAGTCGGGTGTCGGCAGTCGATAGAGGCCGGAGCAACGACGCCCGACGCCCAACTGCCGACTGCCGGTCCTCCGCCAGCAGCTTGCGCAGCAACAACAAGGCGATGTATCCGCCCATGCTGGAGCCGACCAGGATCTGCGGCCCCGCGGCCAAGCTGCGGAACGCGGCCTCGGCCTCCTCCAGCCAGCGGCTGACCGTCCCCTCCTCGAAGCGCCCCTCGGACTGGCCATGCCCCGAATAGTCGAAACGCAGGCAGGCGAGGCCCTGCTCCTGCGCCCAGTCCGCCACCGCCGCCGCCTTGGTGGAGGTCATCTCCGACTTGAGGCCGCACAGCCATACGAGGCCCGGCCTGCCGGCTTGGGCAGCAGGGCGTTGCAGATACGCAATGCGCCGGCGCTCGTCGCCCGCGCCGACATCCAGGAATTGCGGTTGTGCTCCGACCATTCTACAAGCCCGTCGAGGGGGTCAGACCCCTCGCCTGAAGCGGGGTCAGACCCCTCACGTCCCAGCTTTGGTATTCTGCTTCCAGCGTCAGGGCGAGGGGTCTGACCCCTTCCCCACTCAACAATGAATGCGAGGGGTCTGACCCCCTCCCTGGAGACCAGGGGTCTGCCCCCCTCTCATCGCGTGCCAAAAGACGGGCCCACCATACTGCAAATCATCCCGCAGCTCGACGCTGGCGGCGCCGAGTTGAGCGTGGTGGAGATCACCGGCGCCGTGGCGCGCGCCGGCGGACGATGCATCGTGCTGGCGGAGCCGGGCCGTCTGGCGGCCACCATCGAGGCCGCCGGCGGCGAGGTGCACCCGTTTCCGGCCGCCACCAAGAACCCGTTGCGCCTTCTGGCCAACGCCGGCGGAATTGCCCGGATCGCCGGCCGCGAGGGGGTGGACCTGATCCACGCCCGCAGCCGCGCCCCGGCCTGGAGCGCGCTGCTGGCCGCCCGGCGGATCGGCGTGCCGTTCGTGACCACCTACCACGGCGCCTACAGCGAGACCAATGCCGCCAAGCGCCTCTACAACAGCGTGATGGCCCGCGGCGACGCGGTAATCGCCAACTCGAGGTACACCGCGGCTCTGATCGCCGGCCGCTATGGCACGCCGGCCGGACGGATGGAGGTGATCCATCGCGGAGTCGACCCCGCCGCCTTCGATCCGGCCGCGATCGCGCCGGAGCGGGTGGCGGCCCTTCGTAAAAAATGGGGCCTCACCCCGGGCCGGCGCGTGATCCTGCAGGCCGCCCGACTGACGCGCTGGAAGGGCCAGGGTGTCCTGATCGATGCCGCCGCCCGCCTGCAGGCGCAGGGCCGGCTGCACGACGCGGCGGTGGTCCTGGCCGGCGACGCCCAGGGGCGGGACGCCTATGTCGCAGATCTGCGCAGCCAGATCGCCCGCCAGGGGCTGCAGCCCCAGGTCCACATCGTCGGCCACGTCGAGGACATGGCCGCCGCCTATCTCGCCGCCCACGTGACCGTGGTTGCATCGACCGAGCCGGAGGCGTTCGGCCGTACCGCCATCGAGGCGGCGGCCGTCGGCTGCCCGGTGATCGCCACCGACATCGGGGCGCCGCCGGAGACGGTGCTGGCGGAGAACCGGGCGGATCGGGATGCCGGGGGTCTGGCCCCCGGCCCGAAGCTTCACGTTGAATCGCAGCCGTTGGAGGCCAGGGGTCTGACCCCGTCTCGCGGCCCTACTGGCTGGCTGGTGCCGCCCGGAGATGCGGAAGCGCTGGCGGAGCGTCTGGCCGAGGCGCTCAGCCTCGCTCCAGCCACCCGGACCGCCATGGGAGTGTGCGCCAGGCAGCACGTCCTGGCCAACTTCTCGGTTACCTCCATGCAGCGGAGCACGCTCGGCGTGTACGACCGGCTGCTCGGCACCGCCCTGCAGGCCAGATTCGACCAAGTCTCGCCCAAACACTCCCCAACACTCCCTTGACAGTTCTGTGAACGTGTCGCTGCAACGATCTTGACTTGAGGCCGCATCCCTCGGATTCTTAGCGCCGCATCGTACTGAAACGCCACGCACCGCTGCCCCGCAAGGAGTGGCGGAACGGGGCGTTGGGTCAACCAGAGAAGGAGACTGAACATACGCCGTCCAATGAGGGCCGCGCCCGAGCGCGCGCCATCCGGTCCGCGGATGAACGAAGACATTCGCGTACCCGAGGTTCGTTTGATCGATCAGAATGGCCAGAACGTCGGCGTGGTCGCCACGTCGGCTGCCATGGCCCGCGCCGTTGAGGCAGGGCTCGACCTGGTCGAGATCTCACCGGATTCCAATCCCCCGGTTGCCAAGATTCTCGACTACGGCAAATTCAAGTACCAGGAGCAGAAGAAGGCGGCGGAGGCGCGCAAGCGCCAGAAGGTCGTCGAGATCAAAGAGATCAAGATGCGCCCCAGCATCGACGATCACGACTACGACGTGAAGATGCGCTCCATGAAGCGGTTCTTCGACGAGGGCGACAAGGTGAAAGTGACCCTGCGCTTCCGCGGCCGCGAGCTGTCCCACCAGGAGCTCGGCTGGCAGGTGCTGCAGCGCGTTAAGGCCGACACCGAGCCCTTGGCCAAGGTCGAGGCCGAGCCACGCATGGAAGGCCGGCAGATGGTCATGGTCCTGGCGCCGCGGTAGGTAACGCGCCCGGCGATGTGACGCGGCGAGACGCGGCGAGACAAGGGTCAGGCTTTTCAGCACCCGACCTCAGGGTTTGCGCCTAGCCTGACCCGTTCGGTCGCGCCGCGGCCGATCCGATCCCATCTTTCCGCACGCCTGGGCTGCGTCGGCTGTACGCGACGTCGGTGCCTTGTCGCAGCCGCCGTGGCCGCGGCCTGCCGTCAATTGATCCGTCTCAATGAGCCGTTAAGCCGGATAAGGAAAACTGCGCGGGCTGCATCCAGGTGCGGCCGGGAGTTGCTAGTGTGGCGCTCGACGATGTGTGCCCGCCCGGCAGCCGGGCACCAAGGCACGGAAGGCTGAGCCCATGGACCTCGACCCAGTCCTCCTCGCGCGCCTTCAGTTCGCTTTCACCATCACGTTCCACATCATCTTTCCCGCCTTCACCATCGGCCTGTCGGCCTACATCGCCACGCTGGAGGTGATGTGGCTGAGGACCGGGCGCGAGCACTACCACCTGCTGGCGCGGTTCTGGACCAAGATCTTTGCCGTCTCCTTCGCCATGGGCGTGGTGTCGGGGATCGTCCTTTCCTACCAGTTGGGCACCAACTGGAGCCGCTTCTCCGCTGTCGTGGGCAACATCATCGGCCCGCTGATCGGCTACGAAGTGCTCACCGCCTTCTTCCTGGAGGCC
>DATMZP010000387.1:0-2578 GCA_035573595.1 Hyphomicrobiaceae bacterium | reverse complement strand
CGCGTCCTGAACCTCGCCTACGGCGAGTTCCTGATGCTCGGCGGCTATGCTGCGTTCTTCGGCTTCACGTGGCTCGGGCTCGCCCCGCTTGTCACAGCGATCATCGGCGTACCCGTCGCCTTCGGGCTCAGCTGGCTGCTCTTCCGCTACGTGCTGCATCCGCTGCTGGCGCGCACCCCCGATCCCGGCCAGCGCGAGGTGGATTCGATCCTCTCCACCTTCGGCCTCCTGTTCCTGCTGCAGGGCCTGGCGCTGGTGGCCTGGACCGGCAACGACAGGGATTACGGCTACCTGGTGGGCGAGAAATTCGATCTGTTCGGCACCCCGATCCAATACAACCGCCTGATCGTGGTGGTCGCCGCCCTGGTCCTGTCGGGCGCCGTCTTCGCCTTCCTGCGCTACTCGGCCCCGGGCCGGGCCATGCGCGCCATCGCCTCCAGCGCCCACACGGCGCCGCTGGTCGGCATCGACGTGAGGCACTACAGCGCGCTGGCCTTCGCCACCGGGGCCGCGCTGGCGGCCGTGGCCGGCATCCTGCTCTCCTCGTTCCGGGGCGTGAACCCGACCATGGGCGCGGCCTACACCCTCAACGCGCTCATCGTCATCGTCATGGGCGGCATCGGCAACGTCGCCGGCGGCCTGGTGGCCGGGCTGATCCTGGGCTGGACGCAGACCCTGGCCGACATGCTGGGCCAGTCCGCGCTCGGCACCGTCATCGTATTCGCCCTCTTCGCCGCCGTGCTGCTGTGGCGCCCGCAGGGCCTGTTCGGCACCTCCAGGGCGGCCGGCGTGCAGCAGGCCGGCTTCCGGCTGCCCAAGGAGGCCGCCGGGATCGTGGGCCTGGCGCTGCTGATCGCTCTGCCCGTGGTGGCCGACGCCTACTGGCTCCTGCAGGCGATCAACATCCTCACCTATGTGGCGCTGGCGACCGCCTGGGCCTTCTTCTCCGGCCCCACCCGCTACGTGTCGCTCGCCGCCTCGGCCTTCTACGGCCTCGGCGCCTACTCGGTCGCCGTGCTGGCCGAGGCCCACTCCTATCCCATGGCGGTGGCCGCCGCAGTGGCCATGACGGCGGTGGTGTCCGCGCTGGTTGGGCTTGCCACGCTGCGGCTCTCAGGCATGTACTTCGTGATCTTCACCTTCGGCCTCGCCTCCCTCGTCAGCGCCGCCGCGACGTGGTGGGAGTTCAACGTGGCCCACAGCTCCGGCTGGTACGTTTATCTCTCCATCGCCGACCGGCAGATCTACTACCAGCTGCTCGGGCTCTGCGTCGCCATCGTCGCGCTCTGGCTCTGGCGCGACCGCACGCGCATGGGGCTGGCCATGCGCACGCTCGGCGCCGATGAGACGGTGGCGCGCCAGATCGGCATCAACACCGTGGCCCTGAAGATCGGCACCTTCGTGGTGAGCGCGGTGGTGATGGCGCTGGCCGGCGCCATCCTGGCCCCGAAGAACTCCTACGTGACGGCCCAGACCGTGTTCAACCCGGAAGTCTCCTTCCTCACCGTCATCGCCGCGCTGCTCGGCGGCGCCACGTCGGTGTGGGGGCCGATGCTGGGCGTGGTTCCGCTGCTGCTCGTGAAGGACTACCTCTCCATCGCCTACTCCAGCCACTTCAGCATGCTGCTGGGCCTGATCCTGCTGGGCGTGGTGTTCTTCATCCCCAATGGCATCCTTGGCCTGCTCCAGAAGGGCCGCGCCGCGCTCGACAGGGCACGCACGGGCGGCAGTGTGCTGAAGGGCGGCAGCTCCGTGCCGCTGTCTGCCCGTGCCGCCGATGTGCTCGAGGTGCTGGCCCGGCGGCTGCGCGCCGTCGACCTCAACGCCTCCGCCCCGCTGCCGCCGCCGTCGCGGCCGTCCGGCAACGGCGCGCACCTCGCCCCGGCGCGGGAGGCCCTGCCAGAGCCGCACACCGGCGCCTCGGAGCGAAAGGCCCTGCAATGACCGCCCCGTCGCAACCGCTCCTGGAAGTGCGCGACCTCACGCGCTACTTCGGCGGGCTCGCCGCCGTCGACGGCGTCAGCTTCACGGTGGAGCGCGGCGAGGTGCTGGGCCTGGTCGGCCCCAACGGCTCGGGCAAGAGCACGGCTCTGAGCCTGGTCTCCGGCCGCCTCGCCCCCATGAGCGGCGAGGTCCATCTCAACGGCACTGCCATCACCGGCCGCACGCCCGAAGCCGTGTGCCGAGCCGGCATCGCCGGCACCTTCCAGCTGGCCCGCATCCCCGACGCCTTGGACGCGCGCGACAACGTCGCCGTCGCCGCCATGTACGGCCGCCGCCGGCTCGGCATCGCCGCCGCCCGTGCCGAGGCCGACCGCCTGCTCGACCGCGTGGGCTTCGCCGCCCCCCGCGCCGCCCACGGCGACAGCCTCACCTACTTCGACCACAAGCGCATCGAGCTTGCCCGCGCGCTGGCCTGCGCACCCGACCTCCTGCTGCTCGACGAGTGGCTGGCCGGCCTCAACCCCACCGAGCTGGAGGCCGGCATCGACCTTGTCCGCTCCCTCAACGCCAGCGGCCTCACCATCGTCATGGTGGAGCACGTCATGCACGCCATCCGCTCCCTGTGCGGCCACGT
>DATMZP010000386.1:0-3052 GCA_035573595.1 Hyphomicrobiaceae bacterium | reverse complement strand
GACGGCCGCAAGATCCACCCCATGTACCTGTTCGAGGTGAAGAAGCCGGCCGAGAGCAAGGGGCCGTGGGACTATTACAAGCTGCGTGCCACCATCCCCGCCGAGGAGGCCTTCCGTCCGCTGGCCGACGGCGGCTGCCCGCTGGTGAAGTGAGGGAATAGCGAATAGGGAGTTGGGGAAGGGAAGCGGGCGCAACCAGCGCCCTGCTCCCTACTCCCCATTCCCTACTCCCCTCTTCTTTCGAGAGAGCAGCATGTTCGAGCTCATCGGGGTATCGCCGCAGGCACTGTTCGGCCAGCTGCTGCTGGGCCTCATCAACGGCGCCTTCTATGCGCTGCTGTCGCTCGGGCTGGCGGTGATCTTCGGGCTGATGAATGTCATCAACTTCACGCACGGCGCCCAGTACATGATGGGCGCGTTCGGCGCGTGGATGCTGCTCAACTATCTGGGCGTCCCCTATTGGGGCGCGCTGGTGCTGGTGCCGATCCTGGTCGGCATCACGGGCGTGCTGATCGAGCGCGCCTTTATCTCGCGCCTCTACCATCTCGACCACCTTTACGGCCTGCTGCTCACCTTCGGCCTCGCCCTCATCATCGAGGGGCTGTTCCGCCGAGAGTACGGCATCTCGGGCCTGCCCTATGCCAACCCGCTGCCGGGCGGCACCAATCTCGGGTTCATGTTCCTGCCCTGGTACCGGGCCTGGGTGGTGGCTCTCTCGCTCACGGTGTGCCTTGCGACCTGGTTCCTGATCGAGAAGACCCAGCTCGGCTCCTATCTCCGAGCCGCCACCGAGCGGCCCGACCTGGTGCAGGCGTTCGGCATCAACGTGCCGCGCATGATCACCCTCACGTACGGTTTCGGCGTCGGCCTGGCGGCGCTGGCGGGCGTGCTGGCGGCGCCGATCTACTCCGTCAACCCGGTGATGGGCGCCAACCTCATCATCGTGGTCTTTGCCGTGGTGGTGATCGGCGGCATGGGCTCCATCATGGGCTCGATCGTGACTGGCTTCGGGGTCGGCGTGATCGAAGGCCTCACCAAGGTGTTCTACCCGGAGGCCTCCAACACGGTCATCTTCATCATCATGGCCGTCGTGCTGATGATCAGGCCCCAGGGCCTGTTTGGAACGCCGAGGTGAGCGCGCCGTGACAACCTCGTCCAAATCCTGGGACATGCCGATCTTCTGGGCGCTGATGGCGCTGGCGCTGATCGCGCCGGCGTTCGTCTACCCGGTGTTCCTGATGAAGGTGCTGTGCTTTGCGCTGTTCGCCTGCGCCTTCAACCTGTTGGTCGGGTACGTCGGGCTCCTCTCCTTCGGGCACGCCGCGTTCTTCGGCTTCGGCGCCTACGTGGCGGCGCACCTCGCCAAGGTCGGCACGGTGCAGCTGCCGCTGGGGCTGCCGGGCCTCGGCTGGATGTGGCTCACCATCCCGCTGCCGCCGCTCACGCCCGAGGCCGCCATTTTGATCGCCACCCTGGTGGCCGCGCTGCTCGGTCTCATCGTCGGCGCCATCGCCATCCGCCGGCAGGGCATCTACTTCGCCATGGTGACGCTGGCGCTGGCGCAGATGGTGTATTTCCTCTGCGTGCAGGCGCCGTTCACGGGCGGCGAGGACGGCATCCAGGCGGTCCCGCGCCGGCCGTTGCTGGGGCTGCTCGATCTCCACGACGACTTCGTCTTCTACTACGTGGTGCTGGCCATCTTCTGCATCGGCTTCCTCATCGTCTACCGCACCATCCATTCGCCGTTCGGCCAGGTTCTCAAGGCCATCCGCGAGAACGAGCCGCGGGCCATCTCGCTGGGCTACGCCGTGGACCGCTTCAAGCTGATCGCCTTCGTGCTGTCGGCCTCGCTCGCGGGCCTCGCGGGCGCCACCAAGTCCATGGTGTTCCAGCTTGCCTCGCTCACCGACGTGCAGTGGCAGATGTCGGGCGAGGTGGTGCTGATGACGCTGGTCGGCGGGCTCGGCACCGTGTTCGGACCCATCGTCGGCGCCGGGGTCATCATCGCCATGCAGAACTACCTGGCCGGCTTCGGCGAGTACGTGCTGGTGATCCAGGGTGGCATCTTCGTCGTCACCGTCCTGCTGTTCCGGCGCGGCATCGTCGGCGAGCTCCAGGCCCTGCTCGGCCGCATGGTCGGCGGCCGATCCGCCAAATAGGTGTCAGCCCCTCTGGGTCTGACACCGCAGACGGACCTGTGTCGGGCGATGTGCGGCCGATCGCTCGGCTCGCGGCAATGGCGATGCCGCTCAGGGGGCGCCGCGCGGATCCCCTCTCCCCGCTTGAGGGGAGAGGGTCAGGGTGAGGGGCAGCCACACGGGAAAGCCTCTCCACGCGCGAAGCCTTCGGTCCTGCGCATGCCTCGGGACCGCCGTCGACGGGTCAGAGCCCTGGGCTGCCCCTCACCCCGCCCTCTCCCCGTCGCCCTCGGGACGATTGCGGCGAGGCTTGCCTTTGTGGATAGCCGAGGGCGGCGGGGAGAGGGAGTCGTGCGCGGCTCGCCTCTCTGCCACCTGCCTCACGCGGGCACATGCGGTTTCGTCATCGAGCGTCGGTGCAGCCTGTGATCGGCCGCACATCGCCCCGATACCCAAGCTGCGCGGAGATATCCGACGCAGCCCGTCATCGGCGGTTGATTGACCCGTACCGTCGGTCGGCGGACCAAGCACTCGTATTCGAGGGCACGCCCCAGTTCCATCCACCCCGCAGGGTGGCCTCGGGGCTGCCCCCTACTTCGGCGTCAGCGTCCACGTTCCCAGGCTCGCCGCGTCGACCGCCTGGCGCTGCGTCGGAATCTCGATGTACTCGCCCTTGGACCAGCGCGTCGCGAACGACCGGTAGAACGGCGAGAGCGGGTTGCCGGACTGGCCGGTGGTCTGGATGTAGAGGGAGTGGTCGAGATCGGCGAGGTCGTAGATGGCGCGGAAGCTTGCTGCGTGCCGGTTGGCGAACGGTTGGTCGGTGCCGAAGTCGGACTGGCCGCGGTTGAGCGTGTAGTTGCCGCCGCCGCTCGGTACCTCGACGTTGAAGAACGGCGCGAGCCCGCCCACCA
>DATMZP010000385.1:0-2868 GCA_035573595.1 Hyphomicrobiaceae bacterium | reverse complement strand
GGCCGCCCAACGCACCCTGGAAAGTCGCACCGCACCGCCTCCGTGATGGCCCTCGCCACCGTGCCGCCCGTTGATGACGGAACGAAGACACCGACCCAGGGTGCAACCGTGCCAAGCGCGAATGCACCGATCCGACATCGCCACAATCGCCGCCTGCTGGGGAGAGGACGCGTCGCCACTATGTCGCTTCGCAGCATTGCGCCTACGGTTCACGCACGATTTCAGACACTTGCCACCACCCGCTCCACCTCGTCGCCGGCCTCGGCCCAGGTCAGGTCGCCGCGGCGGAGCATATAGTTCACGTGCGCCAGCGTCTCGCTGAAGGCGAAGCTCATCTGGTGCGGGTCGAGCTGGCGGGTGAACAGCACCGGCACCAGGTCGGCCGCTGAGCGCGGCGCCTCGCGGCAAGCCTCGGCGATCAAGGCGCAGCGCTTCTCGTGGTGCACCGCCAGCTCCTCGGCGCGGACGTGGAGGCCGCGGAAGGGGAGTTGGTGGCCGGGCAGCACCAGGGCGTCGGCCGGAATGCTCTGTTTGATATCCGTCAGCGAGCGCAGGTAGCGGCCGAGCGGGTCGCCGTTGGGGTTGACCGCCCATACGCTGATGTTGGGCGTGATCTTGGCCAGCACCTGGTCGGCTGCCAGGAACACCTTGTCGGCCGCACAGTAGAGCATGACCTGCTCGGGGGCGTGGCCGTTGCCGGTGAGGACCTCGAAGCTGCGGCCGCCGATCTTGAGCGTATCCCCCGCCGCAAGCCGCTCGAAGGTGGGCGGCAGGCCCGACACCATCTTCAAGTAGGCGTGCCCCTGGGTTGCAACGCGCTGCGTTGAGGCAGCGTCGAGACCGTGGCGCAGGTAGAAGTCGCGGTAGGGCTTGGCGTCGAGGGCGCCGGGGCTCAGCGAGACGTTCTGGCAGAGGAGATAGCTGGTCTCGCTGGTCAGCAGCGGCAGGCCGAAGCGCTCGCACAGCCAGCCGGCCAGGCCGATGTGATCGGGGTGGTGGTGGGTCACGATCAGGCGGGTGAAGGCGCGCCCGGCGAGCGCGCTGCCGGCCATCGTCTCCCACAGCGCCCGGGTGGCGTCGTTGCCGATGCCGGTGTCGAGGATCGCCCAGCCGTCGCCGTCGTCGATCAGGTAGACGTTGATGTGGTCGAGCCGGAAGGGCAGTGGCACGCGCACCCACAGGATGCCGGGTGCCACCTCCATGAACGCACCGGGCGCGGGCGGCTCCGCCACCGGATAGACCAGCGCGCTGCTTCTCGATTTGCTCGATCTGGCCGGCATATCCAAGCTTGAGCCTCACTGTGTTGCGCGGAAATTAACCGCCTTCGCAGCTCTATCCTGGCACGGGTCGCGCCGCAGCGCACCAAAGCGTCGCGCAGGCAAGATGCGCGCGCGCTGCCCGCCCAACGTGTTCTACCGGGGCGGGAAATCGGCGCGAGCCCCGCAATTTGGCCGCGACCCTGCCCTAATAGGGCTGCCCCGGGCGCTATCAGGTAGGGGTGATTCGCTCGCCCTGGGCGTCGTATTCGGCCTCCAGGGAGCCCCGAAGGAGATACCGCGGATGACGGGCAGCCCAACCTCGGATCGCAGCGCCGTCTGGCGGCAGGACCGGCGCACCGATGCCGCGGCCGCCCGCTGGGCTGGACGCGGGTCAGGACGGGGACGTGGCCGCGGGCCGGTGCGGTGGCTGGCCGTGACGCCCTACGCGGGGCTCGCGCTGGTCTGCCTCGCCCTCGGTGCGGTGGCGTTCGTGCTGGTTGCACCGCCGCTCGGCGTGGTGCGCGACCGTCTGGTCGATGAGGTCAGAGCCAGCACCGGGCGCTCGCTTGTCGTTCACGGCCCGATTTCGGCCACGCTATTCCCCCGCGTGGTCGTCTCTATGACCGATGTGGCGGTGCTGCCGCCCGAAGGCTTTGCGGACGGCAGCACCGTGACGGTGCCGTCCCTTGAGGCAGAATTGAGCCTCCGCTCGCTTCTCTCGCGCCGACCGAAGATCGAGCGCGTGACGCTGCACCGGCCGACGTTCGAGCTTACCATCGACGCCCAGGGCCGCCGCAGCTGGGACATCGCCGCATCGAGGCCGCGCTCGCAGCGATTGCCCGCTACGGACTCCGCAGGTGGGGAAGGGGCGTCGCCAAACCTGCCGGAACGTCCGCACAAGATCGAGGGCGTCGCCTCCGTAAGGTCGGGACCGCCCCGACCCTGGGCCGTGCGCGTCGAGGACGGCACTGTGCGCTATCGCGACGAGCGCTCCGGCACACGCCACGAGATCGCCGCGCTCAACCTCGACCTCGGCGCCGAGGGCCGCGGCGGCCCGGTCGCCGTCAGCGGCAGCCTCGCGTGGCAGGGGGAGCCTTGGCGCTTCTCGGGAACGGCAGCGCACGAGATCCTGGAAGGTCGGCAAGGTCCCGTCACCCTCAAACTGGCGGGAGCCCCTGTGGAGGCCGCCTACGCGGGTACGGTGGCCGTGAAGGGCGGCTTTGCCGCCGAGGGTGCCTTGTCGCTCGGGCGCTTCGCTTACAAGGGGCTGAAAATCGGACCGAGCGAGCTTGCCGTGTCGGTTGACGCCGGCGTGGCCAACGTCAAGCTCCAGCAGATCGAGCTTTACGATGGTCGGGGGCAGGGGACACTGACACTCGACGCGACGGGCGAGACGCCGGCGCTCGCGGCGAGCCTCAAGCTTGCCGACCTATCCCTCCTGCCGTTGCTCGGCGATGCCGCCGGCGTCGGCTGGATCGACGGCCGTGGCACCGTGGCGCTCGATCTCGCCGCGCAAGGGCGCTCGGCGGAGCAGATTGTGGAAACCATGCGGGGCAAGGCGCAGCTGGCTGTGGCTGACGGCGCCCTCACCGGCATCGACATCGACAGA
>DATMZP010000384.1:0-5382 GCA_035573595.1 Hyphomicrobiaceae bacterium | reverse complement strand
GGCGAGCCGTTCGACGCCGACGACGTCGTCTACACCATCAACTTCATCGTCAATCCGGACAACAAGATCACCGCCGCCAGCAACGCCAACTGGATGGCGAACGCCGAGAAGCTCTCGCAGTACAAGGTCCGCATCAATCTGAAGAAGCCGTTCCCAGCGGCGCTCGAGTTCCTTGCCGGCCCGCTCGTCATCCACCCGAACGAGTACTACGCCAAGGTCGGCCCCAAGGGCATGAACGAGAAGCCGGTCGGCTCCGGCCCCTATCGCTTCGTCGAGCACATCGTCGGCAAGAGCATCAAGCTGGAGAAGAACCCGAGCCCGTGGTCCGGCTCCAACAAGCCGGTGCCGAAGATCGACAAGGTCGAGATCCGCATGATCCCGGACCGCCAGACCCAGGTGGCGGAGGCGCTGTCCGGCGGCATGGACCTCATCATGAACGTCGAGTACGCCCAGGCCCAGCAGCTCAAGGCGGCGCCGCAGCTGACCGTGCAGGCTGGCGGCACCATGCGCATCGTGTTCCTGCTCTTCAACGCCGGCGCCGACACGCCGGCCAAGGAGCTCCAGAACCTGAAGGTGCGCCAGGCCATTGCCCACGCCATCGACAAGGAGACCATGGCGAAGACGCTGGTCGGCGAAGGCGCGCCGCTCCTCGATGCCATCTGCTTCCCGAGCCAGGTGGGTTGCGACACCAGCCAGGCCGCGAAGTACGAGTACGACCCGGCCAAGGCCAAGAAGCTGCTGGCCGAGGCCGGCTTCGGCGGTGGGCTCACCGTCACCCTGATGGCGTACCGCGAGCGGCCGCAGACCGAGGCCATGATCAACTACCTGCGCGCCGTGGGCATCAACGCCGATCTCAAGTACATGCAGTATGCGGCCATGCGCGAGCAGCAGCGCGCCAACAAGGCCCCCATCACGCACCAGACCTGGGGCTCGTTCAACGTCAACGACGTGTCGGCCTCCACCTCGGCCTACTTCAAGGGCGTGGACGACGACATGACCAGGGACCCGGAGGTGATCGCGCTGCTGACCACGGGCGACACCAACATCGACCCCAAGGTGCGCAACGACGCCTACCGCCAGGCGCACAAGCTGATCACCGAGCGCGCCTACGCGGTGCCGCTCTACGCCCTCGTCACCTGGTATGTGCAGAACAAGGATCTGGCGTTCAAGCCCTATCCGGACGAGCTGCCGCGCTTCTACGAGATGGCGTGGAAGTAGAGGCAATAGGCAGTAGGCAATCGGCAATAGGCAATAGTAGGTGATGCATTCGTTCGTATGGTTCCTATTGCCTATTGCCTATTGCCGAAGGGCCGGTAACCGCAGGGGTTCCCTTCGATGCTCGCCTATTCCGCCAAGCGCCTCGGCCTTGCGATCCTGGTGGCGCTGCTCGTGTCGGCGGTGGCATTCGCGCTGCTCCGGCTGTCGGGCGACCCGGCGCTGGCCATCGCCGGCGAGGGTGCGCGCCAGGCCGACATCGAGCTGGTGCGCACGACCTATGGTCTCGACCGGCCCCTGCCGGTGCAGTATCTCGACTGGCTGTGGACCGTCGCGCGCGGCGATCTCGGCCAGTCGCTCTATTTCCGCACCGGCGTACGGGGCCTCATGGCCGACAAGCTGCCGGTGACATTCTGGATCGGCGGCCTCTCGATCCTGTTTGCGCTCGCCCTCTCGATCCCGCTCGGCGTGCTCGCCGCCGTGTTCGCCGGCAGCTGGATCGACCGCGTCGCGCTGGCCGTCGCCGTGGTTGGGCAGGCGCTGCCGACGTTCTTCTTCGCGCTCGTGCTGATCATGCTGTTCTCGATCAACCTCAGGTGGCTGCCGGTGTCGGGCAGCGATACGTCGGCGCATTTCGTGATGCCCACCATCGCGCTCGGCTACTACGTGACCCCGCCGATGATGCGGCTGGTGCGCGCCGGCATGATCGAGGTGCTCTCCTCCGACTACATCCGCACCGCGCGCGCCAAGGGGCTGTCGGGCGCGAGCGTGGTCTTCAAGCACGGGCTGCGCAACGCGGTGGTGCCGGTGGTGGCGCTGGCTGCCGTGCAGCTCGGCTATCTGCTCGGCGGCTCCATTGTGATCGAGACCATCTTCGCGCTGGACGGGCTCGGCTACCTCGCCTACCAGTCAATCACGCACAAGGATTTCCCCGTCACGCAGGCAGTGCTGCTGCTGCTGTCGCTGATCTACGTGCTGCTGACGCTGGCTGCCGATCTGCTCAACGCCTTCCTCGATCCGCGCATCCGGGTCTCGTGATGGATGGCACGGCCACCACGCCCGCAACCACTCCGGCCCCGACCCCCGCCGAGGTTGGGCTGTCCCCGCCCGGCGTGCTGCGGCGGGTGCTCGGCCATCCGGGCCTGGTCGCCGGCATAGTGCTGCTCGGCTTCTGCGTGGCGATGGCGGTGCTGGCGCCGCTGCTCGCCCCACACGATCCCTATGCGCAGAACCTCACCCAACGGCTGATCCCGCCGGTATGGTACGAGAAGGGCTCGTGGGCGCACCCGCTCGGCACCGACAACCTCGGCCGCGACTATCTCTCCCGCACGCTCTACGGCGCACGCATCTCGCTGCTGATCGGCCTGTCGGTGATGCTGATCTCCGGCCTCATCGGCACCGCGCTGGGGCTCGTTGCCGGCTATTTCGGCGGGCGCGTCGATCTCGCCGTCAACTTCATCATCACCGCCCGGCTCGCCATGCCGGTGGTGCTGGTCGCGCTCGCCGTCGTCGCCATGATCGGCGGCTCCCTCCTGGTGGTGATCATGACGCTTGGACTCCTGAAGTGGGACCGCTTCGCCGTGGTCATGCGCTCGGCCACCATGCAGGTGCGCGGGCTCGACTACGTCGCCGCGGCCGAGGCGGCGGGTGCCGGCCGGCTGCGCGTGCTGGCCGGGGAGATCCTGCCCAACGTCTTTCCGCACCTGATCGTGGTCGCCACCGTCGAGTCCGGCTCGGCGATCCTGCTGGAGGCGGCGCTCTCCTTCCTGGGTCTCGGCGTGCAGCCGCCGCTGCCGTCGTGGGGGCTGATGATCGCCGAGGCCAAGAACTTCATGTTCTTCTCGTTCTGGCTGATCGCCATTCCGGGTACGGCGCTGGCCGCCCTGGTGCTCGGCATCAACATGGTGGGCGACGGCCTGCGCGACGTGTTCGCCCCGGAGGGCCGTGCATGAGCGCCGCCGGCCCGCCGCTGCTGGAGGTCAAAGGCCTCTCGGTGGACATTCGCACTCCGGCGGGCGACCTGCAGGCGGTACGCGACATCTCCTTCGATGTGGCCCGCGGCGAGCCCGTGTGCCTCGTCGGCGAGTCGGGCTGCGGCAAGTCCATCACCTCGCTGGCCGTCATGGGGCTCCTGCCGAGGGCCGCCCGCGCCCACGCCGCCCGCCTTGCCTTCGACGGCCTCGACCTCACGGGACTCGGACCCGCCGCCCGCAATCGCCTCCGCGGCAGCCGCATGGCCATGATCTTCCAGGAGCCGATGACGGCGCTGAACCCGGCCTGGACCATCGGCGAGCAGCTGGTCGAGGTCCACCGCCGCCACGTCGGCCAGGGCAGCGCCGCCGCGAGAGCGCGCGCCGTGGACCTTCTCGCCAAGGTGGGCATTGCCTCGCCGGCACAGCGGCTTGGCCAGTATCCGCACCAGCTGTCGGGCGGCCTGCGCCAGCGCGTGATGATCGCCATGGCCCTGATGTGCGAGCCGCAGCTGCTTATCGCCGACGAGCCTACCACCGCGCTGGACGTGACGATCCAGGCCCAGATCCTGCGGCTGCTCGCGGATCTGCGCCGCGAGCTCGGCATCGCCCTCCTCCTCATCACCCACGACCTCGGCGTGGTGGCGCGCATCGCCGACCGGGTCAACGTGATGTACGCCGGAGCCATCGTCGAGAGCGCCACCGCCGCCCGGCTGTTCGCCGACCCGCGCCACCCCTACACCCGGGGCCTGCTCGCCTGCTTGCCGCGCCCCGGTGTGACGCGGGCGGGCGAGCGGCTCGGCACCATTCCTGGAGTGGTTCCGTGGCTGATGGGCGGCATCGCAGGCTGCGCCTTCCGCTCGCGCTGCCCGGTTGCACTCCACGAGTGCGCCACCGCGGTGCCCGAGCGTGAGGCAGCCCCCGGCCACCGCTTTGCCTGCGTGCATGAGACGGTCCCCGAACGGGTGCCGGCATGACCGCCCTGATCGAGATGGACGACTTGCGCCGCACCTTCAGCGTGCGGCGCGGCCTGTTCGCGCCGGCGGCCACACTGCATGCCGTCGCCGGCGTCAGCCTCACGGTCCGCAAGGGCGAGGTGCTCGGCATCGTGGGGGAATCGGGCTGCGGCAAGTCCACGCTCGCGCGCATGATCCTGGGCCTGCTTCCACCGTCGGCCGGCAGCGTCCGCCTCGGCGGGCTCGATGTGCGCTCAATTCCGCGTCGCGAGATCGCGCGGCGCATGCAGCCGGTGTTCCAGGACCCCTACTCGTCCCTCAACCCGCGCCGGCGCATTGCCGATATCGTCCAGCTGCCGCTGGACGTGCAAGGCGGCGTCAGGCTAGCGGAGCGGCGCCGGCGCGCCATCGCCGCGCTCGACAAGGTGGGCCTGCCCGTGCGCTTCGCCGACAACTATCCGAGCCAGCTCTCGGGCGGCCAGCGCCAGCGCGTCGCCATCGCCCGCGCGCTCGTCACCGAGCCCGAGATCGTGGTGTGCGACGAGCCAACCTCCGCGCTCGACGTCTCGGTGCAGTCGCAGATCCTGAACCTGCTGATGGATCTGCGGCGCGACCTCGGCCTCACCTACATCTTCATCAGCCACAACCTCGCCGTCGTCGAGCATCTGGCAACGCGCGTGGCCGTGATGTACCTGGGCCGGGTGGTGGAGCTGGCACCCACCGAGGAGGTCTTCTCGGAGCCCCGGCATCCCTACACGCAGGCCCTCCTGGCCTCCGTGCTGACGCCGGAACCCGGGCTCGGCATCCCCGACACCGGCCTCGGCGCCACGCCGCCCGATCCGCTCAACGTGCCATCGGGCTGTCCCTTCCATCCGCGCTGCCCGAAGGCCTTCGCGCCCTGCGCCGGCGTGGCGCCGCGACCCGTGACGGCCGGAAAAGCCACCGTCGCCTGTCATCTCCACCAAGCTGCCGCCGACCGGTGTCAGCCGATCACCGGCTGCGCCGACCCTTGATGACGAAATGGAGCGCGCCGCAGCGTCCCCTCCCCCCTTGCGGGGGAGGGACAGGGTGGGGGGGAATCCCAGACTTCGAATATCGGATGTCCGACCGGGTTGATCCCTGACACTTTGGACCGGGCTGATGCCTGACAGTATTCGCTCATTGTTCCACTGTCACCGGCGCTTCCGAAGCGACGCGGAGCCGCGCACGCGGCGGAGCAAAGCGCAGGAAGCGCCGGTCGC
>DATMZP010000383.1:0-2506 GCA_035573595.1 Hyphomicrobiaceae bacterium | reverse complement strand
GCACGCTGTTCGCGCGGTAGCGCACCGCGGCCATCATGGCGAAGGCCAGCATCACGAGCGAGACATGCCGGTGCCAGCCGTGCCAGGAGCGGGTCTCGTTGTGAGCAAGCCCGAGTTCGGTCTTGGCGGTCTCGAACGCGTCCTCGATGGCCCAGCGGCGCCCCTCCACGGCCACAAGCGTCTGGATCGCTGTCCCGGCCGGGCACCACGTCGAGAAGAAGGCAAGCTCTCCGCCAGTGAGGTTGCGGCGGATCAACAGGCCCCGCGTCCAGGTCCCGACCAGGGCGGGGTTGAACGCGTCTGCTTCGAGGTCGGCCAGTTCCAAGTAAGCCCAGTCATACAGCCGAGGTCCTTTGGTGCCTTCGCCCGCGGACAGGCGCACCCACGCCGAAGGCTGCAAGTCTCGCGCGATCGCTTCGGCCGTGCCGGCCACCTCCGGCTTGCCGATCCAGGAGTTGAAGAGCTGCGTGGCGCCGGCCCCGAGCACGTATCCTCTGCCGAAGCGGCGCAGCGCCAGCTCGACCTCACCCGTGCCGTAGCCGTGTCGGCGGCCACCCACCCAAAGGGCACCCCCGCGTTGATGGCGCCCTCGATCATATCGAGCGCAAGCCGGGGCTTGGTTGTAAACCCGACCTCCTCCGGCACGTGCGCTGCACGCAGGCGAGCGGGGTTCTTGGTCCAGTCCTGAGGAAGGTAGAGGGCCCGGTCGATGAAGGCGTGCCCTTTGCCCGACACATAGGCGGCGAACACGCCGATCTGACAGACCGTATGTTCGTTGCCGGCGGAGGTGACTCGTCCCCGCTATGGGACGAGCGAGGGTTGTTCCGGATGGGCCGGCGCCGCGCCTCCCGCACAAGGGACGAGCCATGCCGCAGAGAAGCAGAGTGTTTGTCGGTCTGGATACCTCCAAGCTGAAGATCTCGGTCGCTTTGGCCGAGGAAGGCCGCCAGGGTGAGGTCCGCTTCCTCGGCGAGATCGACAACACGCCAGAGGCGGTGCGGCGCCTCGTCGGCAAGCTGGCCAGCCGATACAGCGAAGTGCTGTTCTGCTACGAGGCGGGTCCGACCGGCTATGGCTTGCAGCGCCAGATCGCGGCGCTCGGGCATGAGTGTGACGTCATCGCGCCCTCCCTGATCCCGAAGCGCCCCGGCGAGCGCGTGAAGACCAACCGCCGGGATGCCCTGACCCTGGCCCGGCTCCACCGGGCCGGCGAGCTGACCGCCATCTGGGTGCCGGATCCGGGCCATGAGGCGGTCCGCGAACTGGTGCGGGCGCGGGACGCCGCGATGGCGGATCTGCGCGCGAAGCGCCAGCATCTGCAGTCGTTTCTGTTGCGCCATGGGCGGCTCTTTCCCGGCCGCAAGCCCTGGACACGGGCGCATGCGCGGTGGTTGTCCGAACTCGCCTTCGAGCATCCGGCCCAGTATTTGGTCCTGCGGGAATACCGACAGGGGCTTGAGGATGCGCAGGCCCGTCTGGAGCGCCTGACGCAGCAAATCGCCGAGGTGCTCACCACCTGGTCGATGGCTCCTGTGGTCGAGGCGTATCAGGCCCTCCGCGGTGTAGCCCTTGTCGCCGCCGTGACCTTTGTGGCGGAGATTGGCGATGTGCGCCGGTTCGAGAGCCCGCGGCAGCTGATGGCCTATCTGGGTCTGGTGCCGTGCGAGAGCTCGACCGGCGAGCGGGTGCGGCGGGGCAGCATCACCAAGGCCGGCAACACCAGAGTGCGGCGCGTGCTGATCGAGGGAGCCTGGACCTATCGCTTTCCGGCCCGGATGAGCCGACTGCTCCAGGAGCGCCAGGCGAACCTGCCGCAGATTGTGCGGACGATTGCCTGGAAGGCCCAGGTGCGGCTGTGTGCCCGCTATCGTCGGCTGATGGCGGCCGGCAAGCGCCAGACTGTGGTCACCACCGCCATCGCGCGGGAGATGGCGGCCTTTCTGTGGGCGATCGGTCACGCGATTGAGCCGCGCTCGGCCGCATAAGTCAAACCACCTCAGTCCCGCGGAGGGTCCGATCCACTTGGACTGACATCTGCGCTTGCGCAGGGCCGGGGGCAGGGCCTCGGAGGGGAACCCTCGTACGAACTGTGTGGCCGATGACCGTCATCGACGCCCGCTGACAGATCGAGGCAGCCCCGGACGAACACACGGAAATGCGGTGACCAACCCGCGCATCAGAGTCTGCTCAACCGTCGTCTGAACGGCCCTGTCTCCGGCCCTGCGCAATCGCTCTATCTCGGTGGGTCCCCATCTCTGCAGGGAGCGAGCTGTCGCGTTCACAGCCTTTGACACCGAACATCAGAGAGAGTTCGCATTCTTGCCCAGCGCCGAGGCGTACTGAGGGGCCACCCCGACCGAGAGCTGGCCCTTCTTGGGCAGGGCGGTGCCATCGATGACCAGGATGGCGTCCGGCCCGCCCACGAGCCGATCAGCCTGGGCCAGCAGTTCGGCTTCGAGCGGCTCGTCATCCCAGGGTCCGACGGCGATGAAATGGTGCAGTTGGT
>DATMZP010000382.1:0-3998 GCA_035573595.1 Hyphomicrobiaceae bacterium | reverse complement strand
ATGGTGGTGGTGGATGTCGACCACCCCGACATCGAGGCCTACATCGACTGGAAGGTGAAGGAGGAGCAGAAGGTCGCTGCCCTCGTTACCGGCTCCAAGATCTGCCAGCGTCGGCTCAAGGCCATCATGAAGGCCTGCGTCAACTGCGAGGCCGCGGACGAGGCCTGCTACGACCCCACCAAGAACCCCGCCTTGAAGCGCGCCATCAAGGAGGCGCGGCGCGACCTGGTGCCCGACAACTACATCCGCCGGGTCATCCAGTTCGCGCGCCAGGGCTACGAGGACATCGACTTCCCCGTCTACGACACCGACTGGGACAGCGAGGCCTACCTCACCGTCTCGGGCCAGAACTCCAACAACTCCGTGCGCGTCACCGATGAGTTCCTGAACGCGATCATCGCCGACAAGGACTGGGCGCTCACCGCCCGGCTCGACGGCCGCACGGTCAAGACCGTGAAGGCGCGCGACCTGTGGGACAAGATCGGCTACGCCGCCTGGGCCTCGGCAGATCCTGGCATCCAGTTCCACACCACCATCAACGACTGGCACACCTGCCCGCAGGCGGGTCCGATCCGGGCTTCCAACCCGTGCTCGGAATACATGTTCCTCGATGACACGGCCTGCAACCTCGCCTCGCTGAACCTCATGATGTTCCGCGGGCCGGACAAGCAGTTCGACGTGGCCGCCTTCGAGCACGCCTGCCGGCTGTGGACCATCGTCCTCGAGATCTCCGTGATGATGGCGCAGTTCCCGTCGAGGAAGATCGCGGAGCTGTCCTATCGCTACCGCACGCTGGGTCTCGGCTTCGCCAACATCGGCGGCTGCCTGATGGCGGCCGGCATTCCCTACGACAGCGCCGAGGGCCGCGCCATCTGCGGCGCCATCTCCGCCATCATGACGGGCGTGGCCTACGCTGCGTCCGCCGAGATGGCCGGCGAGCTGGGGCCGTTCCCCGGCTATGAGCCCAACGCCGGGGCCATGTTGCGTGTCGTGCGCAACCATCGGCGGGCGGCCTACGGCTTCAAGGACGGCTACGAGAAGCTGGCCACGGCGCCGGTACCGCTCGACGCCGCCTCGTGCCCGGACGACAAGCTGGTCGTGGCGGCGCGGCGCGCCTGGGACAATGCCATCGCGCTCGGCCAGGAGCACGGCTATCGCAACGCGCAGGCCACCGTGATCGCCCCCACCGGCACCATCGGCCTGGTGATGGACTGTGACACCACCGGCATCGAGCCGGACTTCGCGCTGGTCAAGTTCAAGAAGCTGGCCGGCGGCGGCTACTTCAAGATCATCAACCAGGCGGTGCCGGAGGCCTTGCGCGGCCTCGGCTACGGCAAGGCCGAGATCGCCGAGATCGAGGCCTATGCCGTCGGCCACGGCACCCTGGCGCAGGCCCCGGCCATCAATCACACCACGCTCAGGGCCAAGGGCTTCACCGATGACGCCCTGCGCAAGGTCGACGACGCGCTGAGGACGGCGTTCGACATCTCCTTCGTGTTCAACCGCTGGACGCTGGGCGAGGAGTTCCTCACCGGCGCGCTGAAGGTGCCGGTCGAGAAGCTCAATGAGCCCGGCTTCGACCTGCTCGCCCACCTCGGCTTCACCAAGCCGGACATCGAGGCCGCCAACGAGCATGCCTGCGGAGCGATGACCCTGGAGGGTGCGCCGCACCTCGATGCGAAGCACCTGCCCGTGTTCGACTGCGCCAGCCCCTGCGGACGCAAGGGCAAGCGCTACCTGTCGGTGGAGAGCCACATCCGCATGATGGCGGCGTCGCAGCCGTTCATCTCGGGCGCCATCTCCAAGACCATCAACATGCCGAACGAGGCGAGCGTCGAGGACTGCAAGGAGGCCTACACGCTCTCCTGGCGCCTGGCGCTGAAAGCCAACGCGCTCTACCGCGACGGCTCCAAGCTCAGCCAGCCGCTCAACGCCCAGCTGCTGGCCGACGACGCCGGCGAGGCCGAGGAGGTGGCCGAGCAGCTCGCCGCCGACAAGCCGATGGCGGCGCGCGCGGCGGTGGCGGCCGAGCGCATCGTTGAGCGGATCGTTGAGCGCGCGCGCGAGCGTGAGAAGCTGCCCGGCCGCCGCAAGGGCTACACCCAGAAGGCGTCGGTGGGCGGCCACAAGGTCTACCTGCGCACCGGTGAGTACGACGACGGGCGCCTCGGCGAGATCTTCATCGACATGCACAAGGAGGGCGCCGCCTTCCGCTCGTTGATGAACAATTTCGCCATCGCCATCTCGCTCGGCCTGCAGTACGGCGTGCCGCTGGAGGAGTACGTGGACGCCTTCACCTTCACGCGCTTCGAGCCGGCCGGCCTCGTGCAAGGCAACGAGACCATCAAGAACGCCACCTCGATCCTCGACTACATCTTCCGCGAGCTGGCGGTCTCCTATCTCGCCCGCAACGACCTGGCGCACGTGGACGTAAGCGAGATCGCCAACACCGGCCTCGGCTCGTCCGACGAGGAGCTGGAGGAGGGCCGCCCCCCGCCCCCCGCCGCCAGGTTCCTGTCGCGCGGGCTGCTGCGCGGGCAGGAGAGCCGTGTGCTCGCGCTCCGCTCCACCTCCAGTGCCGCCGTGGCCGAGGAGGAGGAGGTGGCGATGGGCCCCGTCGCCTCGTTGCAGCGCGAGGTGACGACCGCCTTCGCCCCGGAGCGGGTGAAGATGGAGACCGCGGTGGCCGCGCTCAGCACGCTCCAGCAGGAGCTGCGCGCCCTGCAGGGCGAGATGGCGCCAACAGCCGTGCCGAAGGCCGATACGTCGGTTTCCGAGATCGCGCGGCAGCTGGCCGAGCAGCTCGACGCCCGCGCCAAGGCGCGCCTTGCCAAGGAGAACCTGGCGGCGGATCGCGCCGCGGAGGCGCGTGTCAAGGGCTACGAGGGCGAGAGCTGCACCGAGTGCGGCAACTTCACCCTGGTCCGCAATGGCACCTGCCTCAAGTGCGACACCTGCGGTGGCACCAGCGGGTGCAGCTGAGAGTAGTTGGGGTCAGATCCTGCGGGTCTGCCCCCGTCGCGCCTACCGCTTGATGACCCGGCAGGTCGACGAGATCTGTCTATCGCTGACGACAGCGATTGGGCGGCCGGTTGCGTTCGATTTGAGCTGTTTTTCATTGACGCCTTGCTCCTTCAAGAAAATCTCTCTGGAGGTACAGGCGAGGCCATTTGAGGTGCGTACCAGATGGATCTCGATCTTGTACCCACCATTTTTGAAAGTACGCACGAAATAAAGAGTGTTGTTCTGCAGAAAGCTTGCAGCATGACCACCCTGAAGGGCCATTGCCGTTCCTAGCGATATCGATCCGCTCTTAGTCCAGGTGGACCTGTGACCGTCCTTGCCATGCCAATTATTGGTGTAAGTAAGTTGGACGGGATTGCTCGGACCGCCAAAGACGATCTCCGCAGTACTCCTAACGGTGCCCGGATGGTTTTTACCCTTGTCGAAGACTGTTTGCGCCCGGAGAGTCGTGAAACTAATCGAAACGCCCATTAGATCGCTGGGACCTATTTGCTGAGCGGAAGCCGGGCTTGCTAAAATTACCATTAGAACCAGAACAGGTCTCAGCGTTCTCATTGGCATCTTTCATCACTCGCAGAACTGCCGTCCTTGAAATGTGAAGCATTTGCTGTTGTCCACCCCATCCTTGGTGCGGGTCGGCTCCTTGGGTGCAACGGGTGCTCGCGGCGGTGTGGCGACCAGCATAGCGGCCCGTTTCTCCGCCTCGGCGCGCTTCGAGCTGTCAGGGAACTGCTCGACGAAGCGCCGCAGCACAGCGGGGTCCTTCGTGTCCTTGACCAAGCCCCACGCCAACTCGTCGGCAGCCGGCCCTTGGGTTGCCGGTAGGACCGCTTGCTTCGGTTGGGCATTCACCAGGGAGATGCTTTCTCCACCTGGCGAGCCGTAGATCCAGGGCACCTGTTCCTGGCGCGTGGCAAGGAGAACGGCATCCTTCACGCGGCCGAACATGCGGAGCACGTCGAGGCCCGGGGTTC
>DATMZP010000381.1:0-2329 GCA_035573595.1 Hyphomicrobiaceae bacterium | reverse complement strand
CCGATCAGAGCATGGGACGCCGGACATCGGCAATCGAGGAGCGGAGGCGGTGGCTTCCCGCCCCCTTCCCGCCCCCGGCCGTGGCGTTCGGGGCGGGGGGCTCCGACCTGGGCTCGCGAACGTTACGGTTTTTTAAGGCGGCCGACATCGCCGCGTAAGTTTGGCTTCCCTATAGGGAACGCATGACCAATCCTGTTCTCGTCCCGAGGTGACGCCGATGCTGCCTACTCTTCCACAGGGCCGCGCCCCGCGCCCGGCCCGCTGGCGTTTGGCCCTCCTGTCCGGCCTCGCCGTTGCGGCCGTGGCTGGCAGCACCCTGCTCGCGCTGCCGCAGGCGCGCGTTGAGGCCCAGTCGCGCGGGCAGGTGATCCCGCCCGGCGCGCCGCTGTCGTTTGCCGACCTGGTCGAGCATGTGAAGCCCGCGGTGGTGAGCATCCAGGTGACCTCGCAAGGTCCCAAGGTCGCCCGTGCGCCGCAGGACCCGAAGGGTCGGCCCGGCCCCAACCCGCGCGAGCCGGGCGGCCGTCCGCCCTCGCCCTTCCCCGACGAGAACCCGCTCGACGAGTTCTTCAAGAAGTGGGGCCGCGAGGGCGTGCCGCGGCCGATGCAGGCGCAGGGCTCGGGCTTCGTTATCTCTGCCGACGGCTACGTCGTCACCAACAATCACGTGGTCGACAACGCCAGCAAGGTGCAGGTCACCTTCGACCAGCACAACAAGTACGAGGCCGAGGTGGTTGGCACCGACGAGCGCACCGACCTGGCGCTCATCAAGATCAAGGGCAACGGCAAAACCTTCCCGTTCGTCAAGTTTGCCGAGGAGACCCCGCGCGTGGGCGACTGGGTGATCGCCGTCGGCAACCCGTTCGGTCTCGGCGGCACCGTGACGGCCGGCATCGTCTCGGCGCACGGCCGCGACATCGCGCCCGGCCCCTACGACTACATGCAGATCGACGCTGCGGTGAACAAGGGCAACTCGGGCGGTCCGAGCTTCAACCTCGCGGGCGACGTGGTGGGCGTCAACAGCGCCATCTACAGCCCGACCGGCGTGAACGTCGGCATCGCCTTCGCTATCCCCGCCCGCACCGCGAGCGAGGTCGTCAACCAGCTCAAGTCCGGCGGCCCGGTGAAGCGCGGCTGGCTCGGCGTGCGCATCCAGAACGTGGATGAGGACACCGCCGCGAGCCTCGGCCTCAATGAGGCCAAGGGCGCGCTCGTGGCCGATGTCACCACTCCAAGCCCGGCTGCCGAGGCCGGCGTCAAGAGCGGCGACACGATCCTGTCCGTCAACGGCGTCAAGATCGCCGACAGCCGCGATCTCGCCCGCCAGATCGCCGCCTTCGCGCCGGGCACCAAGGTCGACCTCAACGTCCTGCGCGCCCAGAAGGAGATGAGCATCCCGGTCAAGCTCGGGTTGCTGCCCACCGCGCAGGAGATCGCGCGGCAGAGCCCCGGCGGCCGCCCCTCGCAGCCCACCGAGCTCGGTCAGCTCGGCCTGACGGTGGCGCCTGCGACCGGACCCGACGCCGAGGGCGTGATGGTCACCGACGTGGACTCCAATGGCGACGCCGGCCAGAAGGTCCGGGTGGGCGACCTGATCCTGGAGATCGGCGGCACCAAGGTGCGCACGCCCGAGGACCTCGCCAACGGGGTCAGGGACGCCAACAAGATGCAGCGGCGCGCGGTTCTCCTGCGCGTCAGGTCAGGCAACGAGACGCGCTTCGTGGCGATCCAGTTGAAGCGCGGCTGAGGACGCCACATTTCGAGCCCTCTCACAGGCGAGGCGAGCCGCTCCTTTACGAGCGGGGCGCCTCGCCTCTTGCATTTCTCCAGCCCTTGCGGATGCTCCCGCCCTGCGGAGCGGGCCGGCATCCCGGCGCCACCGACAGAACCTGGGCGAGGCACTAGCCCCATGCGCGTGCTTGTGGTCGAGGACGATCGTGAAACGGCGCTGTTCCTGCAGCGCTCGCTCAAGGAGAATGGCCATGTCGCGGAGATCGCCGGCGACGGCGAGCTGGGCTTGGCGCTGGCCCGGGAAGGCGGCTGGGACGTGCTGATCGTTGACCGCATGCTGCCCCGCCTGGACGGCCTCGCGCTCATCGAGACGCTGCGCCGGGAGGGCGCCCGCACACCTGTGCTGATCCTGTCCGCCCTCGGCGACGTGGACGACCGCGTCAAGGGCCTGCGTGCCGGCGGCGACGACTACCTCACCAAGCCGTACGCCTACACCGAGCTGCTCGCCCGCATCGAGGCGCTGGCCCGGCGCTCGTCGCCGGAGGAAGCCAGCCCGAAATACACCGTCGGCGATCTCGTCCTCGACCGCCTCGCCCAC
>DATMZP010000380.1:0-3093 GCA_035573595.1 Hyphomicrobiaceae bacterium | reverse complement strand
ATCTCGCCCGTGCGCAACAGAGCTACCCGGCGGGGCTTACCATCAAGTTCGTCGTGGGATTTCCCGCCGGCGGGGCGCAGGACATCGTGGGCCGGGTGATCGCCGACCGCCTGGGTGCGCTCTGGAAGGTGCCGACCGTGGTCGAGAACGTTCCTGGCGCCGGAGGCAACCTCGGCATGGACCGCGTAGCCAAGGGGCCTGCCGACGGCACGCAGATCTGCATCGTGCCGCCCGGCATTGCCACCAATCAGTTCCTGTACTCGCGCATGCCGTTCGACCCGGAAAAGGACATCGTCTCGCTCGGGATGGTGGCGAGCGTCCCCAACCTTCTCTGTGTCCGCAAGGACCTGCCGGTGAACTCGGTGGCCGAGTTGATCGCCTACGCCAAGGCCAATCCGGGCAAGCTCAACTACGCATCGTCCGGCGTCGGTACGACGGTCCATCTCTCGGCTGAGCTTTTCAAGCGCATGGCGGGCGTCGAGATGACGCACGTCGCCTATCGAGGCAGCGCCCCCGCGCTCAACGACCTGGTGGGCCAGAGTGTGGACCTCATGTTCGACAACATAACCTCGATCATTGGCCAGGCACGTGCCGGTGCTGTAAAGCCGCTGGGCATCACGCTGCCGCAGCGCTCGACGCTTGCGTCCGAGTACCCCCCTGTTGCCGATACCCTGGCGGGCTACTCGACGACATCGTGGACGGCGGTGGGCGTGCGCTCCGGCACGCCGAAAGAGGTCTGCGACCGGATCGAAGTGGACACCCGCACCATTTGCCAGGATCCGACCTTGCGCGAGCGGCTGGCCGGTCTGGTGGCTGAGACCGTCGGCACCAACGCCGCGGACACCGCCGCATTCATCGCTGCCGAGCGGGCGAAGTGGGGCAAGCTCATTACCGACCTGAAGGTCCGCGTCGAATAGCCCAGGCGCCATCGCAGATCAGGCTCCTGGGCCGCCGACGTTATCGGGCGCCCAGGGGACCATGGCGCTCGGGGGCCATTCCCATGAGGAAGAATGCCATGAAAATCGTAGCCACTCTGCCCCCCATGCATCCGGGTGAGATGCTGCGCGAGGAGTTCCTGAAGCCCCTGGGCCTCTCGCCCTACCGGGTCGCCAAGGCCTGCGGCGTGCCGCGTACACGCATTGAGCGCATCGCACGCGAGGAGCTGGGCATCACGGCCGATACGGCATTGCGGCTCGCCAAGTTCTTCGGCACCACTGCCGGGTTCTGGATCAACCTGCAGAAGCGGTACGACCTCGAGGTCGCCGAGCGGGCCATCGCCAAGGAGCTCGCGACGATCGAGACCTACAAGCAGGAGGCGGCGTGAAGGTTCGCCACAGCTGGGGGGATGGCCATGCCCAAACAACCTGAGGACCTGCGCTCGCACCGCTGGCTCGGGGTGCAGGACCTGCGCTCCTTCGGTCACCGCTCACGGCTGCGCCAGATCGGCTACGACGCCGAGGACTGGCGCGGCAAGCCGGTGATTGGCATCGTCAACACCTGGAGCGACATCAACCCCTGCCACGCCCACCTGCGCTCCCGCGCCGGGGACGTGAAGCGCGGCGTTCTCCAGGCGGGTGGGTTCCCCATCGAGCTGCCGGCGTTGTCGCTGTCCGAGCCGTTCGTAAAGCCCACCACCATGCTCTATCGCAACCTCCTGGCGATGGAGACCGAGGAGCTGCTTCGCTCGCACCCCATCGATGGTGCGGTCCTGCTGGGTGGCTGCGACAAGACCACGCCGGGTCTGGTGATGGGCGCCATCTCCATGGGCCTGCCGGCCATCTACTGTCCCGCCGGCCCGATGCTGCGGGGCAACTGGCGCGGGCAGACGCTGGGCTCCGGCTCGGACGTGTGGAAGTACTGGGACGAGAAGCGCGCCGGCAACATCACGGAAGCAGACTGGGCCGAGATGGAGAGTGGCGTGGCCCGCTCGTTCGGCACCTGCATGACCATGGGCACCGCCGCCACCATGATGGCAATCGCCGAGGCCCTGGGGTTGGCGCTGCCCGGCGCCTCGTCGCTTCCCGCCGCCGACGCGGGCCACCCGCGCATGTGCGCCCAGGCCGGCCGGCGCATCGTCGAGATGGTGTGGGACGACCTGATGCCGGAGCGCATCCTGACGCCGGCGGCGTTCCAGAACGCCATCGCCGTGCACATGGCCATGGGCGGCTCAACCAACGCCATCATCCACGTTGTCGCCATGGCGCGCCGGACCGGCATCGCGCTGTCGCTGGACGATTTCGACCGCATCTCGCGCCAGGTGCCGGTGATCGCCAACGTGCGCCCCTCGGGCGCGCACCTGATGGAGGACTTTTTCTACGCCGGCGGCCTGCCTGCCCTCATGAAGCTGCTGGCGGACCGGCTCGACGGAAGGGCGCTCACCGTCAACGGCTGCACCGTGGGCGAGAACATCGCGCACGCGGAGGTCTTCCACCCCGACGTCATCCGCTCCCTCGACAAGGCCATCTACGGCGAGGGCGGCACCGCGGTGCTGCGCGGCAACCTCGCCCCACGCGGCGCGGTGATGAAGCCGTCCGCCGCCGAGATCCGCCTGCGCCAGCACCGCGGCCGGGCCATCGTGTTCCGCGATTACAACCACATGGCCGCGGAGGTGGAGCGCGACGATCTCGACGTGACCCCCGAGCACGTTCTGGTGCTGCAGAACGCCGGGCCCAAGGGCGGACCCGGCATGCCGGAATGGGGCATGCTGCCGATCCCGCGCAAGCTCGTCCGCGCCGGCGTGCGCGACATGCTGCGCATCTCCGACGCCCGCATGTCCGGCACCAGCTACGGCGCCTGCATCCTGCACGTGGCGCCGGAGAGCTTCGTCGGCGGCCCTCTGGCGCTGGTTGAGACCGGCGACGAGATCGAGGTGGACGTGGCGCAGCGCCGCCTGCACCTGCACGTCTCCGACGAGGAGCTGGCCCGCCGCCGCGCCGCCTGGGCGCCGCCGCCCCCCCGCTACGAGCGCGGCTACGGCCGCATGTTCCAGGAGCACATCGGCCAGGCCGACTCGGGCTGCGACTTCGATTTCCTGGAGCACGGCCCGCCGGTGCCGGAGCCGGAGATTCATTGAGCGGCGCGCCCGCGTCATCC
>DATMZP010000379.1:0-3910 GCA_035573595.1 Hyphomicrobiaceae bacterium | reverse complement strand
CGCCAGCCCGGCCGCCGGTCCAGGGCGAATTCGGCGACGAGGGCGGGCGGCGCCTCCACCGGCTGGCGGCACTCCGGGCAGAGCCTGCGCACCAGCCGCTGCGCCAGCACGCCCGTCAGCGTGGAGGCCAGCAGGTAGTCGTCCACGCCCATGTCCATGAGGCGTGTGATGGAGGCCGCCGCGCTGTTGGTGTGGAGCGTGGAGAGCACCAGGTGGCCGGTGAGCGAGGCCTGGATCGCCATCTGCGCCGTCTCCAGGTCGCGGATCTCGCCCACCATGATGATGTCCGGGTCCTGGCGCAGGATCGAGCGCAGGGCATGCGCGAAAGTAAGGCCGATGCGCGGCTGCACCTGGATCTGGTTGATGCCGGCCAGCTGGTACTCGATCGGGTCCTCGACGGTGAAGAGCTTGCTCTCCGCCCTGTTGAGCAGGTTGAGCGCCGTATAGAGCGTGGTGGTCTTGCCGCTGCCCGTCGGGCCGGTCACCAGAACGATGCCGTTCGGTTGCGTCAGCAGCTCGACCAGCCTGTCCAGCGCCGCCCCGCGGAAGCCCAGAGGCGCGAAGTCGAGCTGCACGCTGGAGCGGTCGAGAATGCGCAGGACGACGCTCTCGCCCAGCATGGTCGGCATGGTGGAGATGCGCAGATCGATAGGCTTGCCGCGCACGGTGGCCTTGACGCGGCCGTCCTGCGGCAGCCGGCGCTCGGCAATGTTGAGATGGGCCATGATCTTGATGCGCGACGTGACGGCCGCGCGCAGCGGCAAGGGCAGCGTCTCGACCGTCGTGAGCACGCCATCGATACGGTAGCGCACCCTCACGCTGTCCTCGCGCGGCTCCACGTGGATGTCGGAGGCCTGCGCCTCCACCGCACGGGTGACGAGGTCGTGCACCAGGCGGATCACGGGCGCCTCGCTCGCCATGTCCTCCAGGCGGCGCACGTCGTCCTCGCTCGCCTGGCCGGGATCCGCGGAGCCGGCCTCGGCGGGAACGGTCTCGCCGCGGCCGTAGAGCCGCTCCAGCGCCCGCTCGATGTCGCCGGCGGGCATCACCCCGCATTGCACCGGCCGCTCCAGCAGGTAGCTCAGGGCGGCGGCGGCCTCGGTGTTGAACGGGTCGGCGATGGCCACCAGCAGGCTGTCGCCCCGGTCGGCGACGGGGACGATGCGGTTGCCCTTGAGGAACTGCAGCTGCAGGCGGTCCGCCATCAGCGGTGCCTCGGGCAGCTGGCTCGGGTCCAGCAGCGGCAGGCCGAGGAACTCGGCCAGCAGGCGGGCGAGGTCCGCCTCGGCGATCAGCCCGAGCCGGGTCAGCACCAGGTCGAAGCGCTCGCCGGACTGCCGCTGCGCCCTGAGCGCCCGGTGCAGGGTCAGCTCGTCCAGCACGCCGCGGCTGGCGAGGAAGGCGGCCAGCCTCTCGATGAGACCCTGGTCGGATGGATCGACGCTTCCATGCTGCGCCGCAGCGTCCTGATCGATCATCGCTCCCCCCGATGATGGCAATGACGTGCATGCAAAATCTCAGGGACCAAACTATAGTACATTGAGGCTTTGTCCACTGGTGCCGC
Organism: Hyphomicrobiaceae bacterium; assembly: GCA_035573595.1. GTDB lineage: Bacteria > Pseudomonadota > Alphaproteobacteria > Rhizobiales > Hyphomicrobiaceae > AWTP1-13. The sequence continues at coordinate 2,346 of DATMZP010000379.1, read as the reverse complement.
AGTGGGGAGCGCGCGGCCGGCGGGGCCGCGGCAGCCTTTGGTCAAGGCAGCCGTGGGTCTAAATCGTCGGGGTTGAGAATCGGGTTCGAGAGTGTCGGCTTGAGAGTGGGGGGCTCGATGGCGAGCGGAGCACCGGCGCGGCAGTCGCTGACCGACGCAGCCGCGGGCTTCTTCGAATGGTGGCGCGACGAGCTGCTGGGGCTGGTGCCGCAGTGGCTGCACCGGCTGCTCGCGGACGCCGAGGCCGGCGTCGTGCTCGCCCAGGTCGACGGCGGGTTCCAGATCCTGGCGGCGTCCTCCTCCCGAGGCCGCACGGAGGAGGCCGGGCCGGTGCTCTCCCGGGCGCAGGCCCTCGCCGCGCTGGCGGACATGGCCGCGTCGCGAAAGGCGGCCAGCGTTGGCGTGCGGCTGCCTTTCAGCCTGTGCTTCGAGCGCCGCGTGGAGCTGCCGAAGGCGGCACGCGACGACCTCAGGCGGATGCTCAGCTTCGACCTGGAGCGGGCGACGCCGTTCCGGCTCGGCGAGGTCTACACGGCCGCTCTGCCGGCTGGAGAGGCGGGCGCCAAAGGCAAGCAGCGCCTGCGCCAGCTTGTGGTCAAGCGTGAGGCCGTCGATCCACTCATCGCCGACGTGAAGGCCGCGGGCCTGACGCCGGCGTTCGTCGACTGCTGGCAGGCGACCCCCGCCTCCGGCCTGCCCGTCAACTTCCTGGAGGCCAGCGACCCGCCGCGCTCCGGCCTCGCCCGGCAGGTGACCGGGCCCAGGGTGCTTGCCGTGCTCGTCGTGCTGCTGGCGGCCCTCGCCGGTGTGCTTTCGCTGTCACGCTACGAGGCGGCGCTGGCGGAGATCAGGGCCGAGACGGCGAAGCTGCGCACCCAGGCCGCGGCCGTGCGCGAGGCGATGGAGCGCTCCGGCGCCGCGGTGGCCGACTTGGCGCGCCTGCAGCAGATGAAGCTGGGCCAGGTGCCCACTGTGGAGGTCCTGGAGGAGCTGTCGCGGGTGCTGCCGGATTCCGTGTGGCTGACAGATCTGCGCATCGAGGGCGATGCCGTGGATATCGTGGGTCTCGCCAAGTCGGGGGCGGCGCTGCCCCCGTTGTTCGTGGGCTCGGCGCTGTTCGCCGATGCAGCGCTGACGGCACCCGTCACCCTGGATCAACGCGAGGACAAGGAGCGGTTCAGCCTGCGCATCCGCATCAAGCCGCCCGCTGGCGCGCCGCCACCCGCGCCCACGTCGGCCCACACACCCAAAGACCGCTCGTGATGCCGACGCTGCCGCGACCGCTCAGACAGATCGCAGCCGTGGCGTTGCTGCTCCTCGTCATCGCCGGCGTGGCGTCTACCACGGTGCTGCCGCTGACCGCCCGCGTGTCCGAGCTGCGCGAGGAGACCGAGGCGGAGCGCGTCGTGCTGGGGCGGTTCGCGGCCGTCGCCGCCCGCTCCAGCGAGACGGCGGAGCACGACCGCATCGGCCGCGCCGCGCTGGAGAGCGGCGCCTACCTCAAGGGCGACAGCGAGGCGCTGATGGCGGCCGGCCTGCAGACCACGCTGGCCCAGCTCGCCGCCGCCAACCGCGTGCGCTTCGCCAGCACGCGGGCGCTGCCGCCGCGCGAGCGCGACAGCGCGCGTCTGATCGGGGTGAGCGTGCAGTTCAAGGCCGAGATCGAGCAGCTGCGCGCCCTCCTGTTCCGCATCGAGAGCCACCGGCCGTTCCTGTTCATCGAGGGGCTGCAGGTGCGGCCGATCTCGCCGTTCTCGCAGAGCTCGCCCGAGCTGAACGGCCTCTTGGACGTGCGCCTCGAAGTGTTCGGCGCCCTGCCAGGCAAGAAGGGCTGAGCGCCATGGGTGCGAGAGGCGCAAAACTGGCTGTGGTGGCGCTGGCCGGCGCCGTCGGCGTGCTGGCGTGGCTCGACTACGGCCTGCTGCAGGACCCGGTCGACATCTCGCCCGTCGCGCCGCCGGCGGGCAGGGCCGAGGCTCGTCCGCAGGCCAGCCCGCCGCTGTCGACGGCGCTCGACAAGAAGGCGCCCGAGCAGTTCCAGGAGACCGTGGGTCGGCCGCTGTTCAACCCGAGCCGGCAGCCGGTGCAGCGGGCCGACCCGGCGGCTGCCGCGGGCCGCGCGCCGAAGGCGGAGCTCGCCAGGCTGCGCCTGGTCGGCGTGATGAAGCCGGACGACGGGCCGCCGCGCGCCCTGATCCGGTATGCCGATGAGCCGACGGGCCGGTGGGTCGCCGAAGGCAGCGAATATCACGGCTGGATCCTGACCAAGGTCAACGAGGGCAGCGTGACCGTGGAGGCCGGCGGGCGCACCCAGGAGCTGATGCTGTTCATCCCGCCCCCACCGCA
>DATMZP010000378.1:0-3175 GCA_035573595.1 Hyphomicrobiaceae bacterium | reverse complement strand
GGCGGCTCCCCCGCGAATCAACTGCCGGGCGCCAATAACGTCGGGACGGTGGGCGGCGTGTATGCCGTGGCCTTGACGACCGCCAACCTGGCGCAACATACGCACACCGTCCATCTCGAGACGTTCTCGGAGATCGAGAATACCGGCCACGTCCACGACATTGACCCCCCCGCGACCAATAGCGATGTGGCGAGCGCCGATCACGTCCACCGCTCGGCCGCCACCAGTGGCTCGACCGGCTATCAGAGCGTCGATCACCGGCACCCCCTGGGCGATGTGGCGTTCGGGACCACGCAACTGACCTACAACCACAACCATAACGCCGGCTCGTTGGGGGGCCGCACCGGCGCCGGCAGTCCCCACTCCCACTCCGGGGGCAATCCCACCGCCGGCGCGGCCGGCGACGCGGGCCTCGGCGGCCTCAACCAGCCCGTGACCGATACGGCCACCGAGGCGCTCCACACCCACCCCTTTAGCGTCACTACCGGCGCGACCGGGGACTCGGAGCTGACGCACAGCCACGGCATCAATGCGCCGGCCCTGCTGACGGCGATCCAGAACAACACCCACAATCACACCCTGGACCTGCCGAACCTGGTCTCGGGCGGCATGCTCGATGGCGGCAGCTTCGCGCCGAGCAACCATACGCACATCACGAACATCCTGCCGTTCAACTCGGCCGCGAGTGATCGCACCCACTTCCATACGGTCAAGGCCGATGGCACGACGGCGACCACGCCCGCCACGCCATCCATTGCCCATGCCAATGATCAGCCTTGGATTTGCTGCAGCAAGATAATAAAAACGTAACACCACGTCAGCAGGGGTTCCACGATCATCAAGACGTAGAGGCGGGCACATGACAGTACGGTCCTATCCCTGGGACAGCGGCCCCGGCTCACAGGTCTCCGAGTCGGACTGGCTGCTCATGAGCCGCCGCTGGGGGGGCACGGGCGTGTCGGCGGGCGATCTGAGCGAGCTCCAGGTCTATGCCGACGCGACGGGCCGCCAGGTCAAGGTCCGGTCGGGCACCGCCTTTGTGCACGGCGTCTTTGCCCTGAACGATGCGGACTTTGTCCTGACGGGGTTTGCGACGAACCCGACCATCAATCCCCGCATCGACCTGGTCTTTTTGCAGTTTGACTGGTCGAACAATACGGCCCTGTTCGGGGTCTCCCCGGGCGATGCCAGCCCCACGCCCGCCTGTCCGCTCCCGACCCAGACGCCCGGCGTGGTCTACCAGTTACCCCTCGCCGAAGTCCTGATTCCCCCCAGCTACACCACCATCGCCGCGACCGCCGTGACCGACCGCCGGAGCTATGCGGGGGCGCCGACCGGCGCCGTGGGCTTTGTGAATCCGCTCGTCAATCCGGGCTTCGAGCTGTGGCAACGGGGGATTGCGGGGTTCACCACCCACCTCGGCTACACCGCGGATGGCTGGCAACTGGTGAAGGTGGCGGGCGACGCCGCCACGGTCGGCCAGGATACGGGCACCCGTCAGTACAACTCGCGCTACTCGGCGGCGGTGGCCTATACCGCCGGGGGCACCGGCGGGTCGATGCTGCGGCAAAACCTGCTCGTGAGCGACGGCTACTCCTACCTGCTGGGCCGACAGGTCAGCTTTAGCATCGACATGAACATCGGCGCGGCGGGGGGCAATGCGGGCCAGGCGTTTATCGAGGTGGACGGGCTGGGCACGGTCTACTCCCCGATGCACACGGCCAATCAGGGCTTCGAGACCTTGACCATCAATAACGTGACCATCCCGACCAACGCCACGTATGTCCGCGTGGGCGCCATTTTCCGCACCACCCGCAACTTCTACCTGGACAACGCCGTGCTGACGGTGGGACCCCAGGTGCGCCCGTTTGTGGCGAACAACCCGGCCGACGAGCTGGCGCGGTGCCGGCGCTACGGGGAGATGCTGCGCCCCGAACTCATCGCCTATGCCAACGCCGCAGGGGCCAACGCGGGCTTTAGCTACCCGATGGTGCCGAAGGCGATCAGCCCCACCTTCACGGTCTACGGCGCAATGAGCATTACCAACGGGGCCAGCATTGTGCCGCTCATCCGCGCCGGCGCCCCCTACGAAGCGGTGACGATCTACGTGGCCGCCACGGCCGCCGGCATCGTCCAGTTCTGGCCCTCAACGACCGCCAGCGGCGTCTTCGCCGATGCGAACCCGTAAGGAGCACCCATGATTCGCCCGACCGGCTGGAAAGACCCGAAGACGCTCGAAGTGTGGCACGACGAAGCGAACCACGGCGGGGAAGTCGATCTGAAAGACCTGGTGTTTCCGAAAGACGTGCGTGGGGGCGGGGATATGCTCTCCTACCTGACCCTGGCCTGTCCAGTCTGTGCCGCAACGTCCTGGCACCCGGTCACGGGCGATGGGAGCAGCCGGGCCGAAGTACAGAAAATGGTGGTGAAGGCGATTCAGGGCAAGGCGCCCGGCCGCACGATGGCGCAGGCCAAGGCGCTCGCTCGCGCCCTCCTCGTGCAACAGGATGGTAGTGCGGACCGCTGGGAAGTGGGCGACCTGGTGGAAGGAGCCTGACGATGGAACCGGAGACCTTGCAACTCGGGGACCGCCTGCTACTGGAGGACGGCACGGAGGTCGATATCCTGGGCCGCTGGGAGGATGATCAGACGCTCCTCGCCGTGTGGCCCGATGGGACCGAGGCGCACCTGACGCCGGAGCTGCTGGCGCTCGCCCAGCGGGTGGAGGGGTAAGGAGCACCGATGCTGCTACTCGTCGTGCCTACGGTTCAGGGTGCTTGTAGCGATATTGGCGCTCCCGATGGCACGCCCGGCAGTAGGTGCGGCCATTGGGCAGGGTGGCGAGATTCTCGCCACTGCGGGGATGACCGTGCAGACAATGGCTAAGCTGGCGGGTGCGGCGCGCTGGAGTCCACCACGCCTCGCCACGGCGCACGGATTCAGGATGGACCTGAGAACCGTGGCGCTCGCCCCGGGCCAGTCGCTCGGGATGCAAGCGGGAGCCGCTAGCGTCGCCGCGGGCGAGCTTCCGGTTGGCCGTGTGCCAGCGTTGCTTAGCGGCCATGTCGGCCATGTTCTCAGCGTGGGTGCCCAGCCACAAGTGGTCGGGGCGACAGCAGGGCGGGTTGTCGCAGTGGTGGCACACTTCCATACCGAGCGGGATAGGACCGTAGGT
>DATMZP010000377.1:0-4474 GCA_035573595.1 Hyphomicrobiaceae bacterium | reverse complement strand
AAGCGGCTCAAGGCGCTGCGCTATCGCCTCCGACAGGCAGAAGTGGGGCAGTTGGCGCACTGCCGTGGAGAGGCCGTGCCGCCCCACCAGCCGGGCGTAAATGGCGGCGGTGCGGGGTGACATGAGGATGACCCCGTCGATGGCTTGGGAGGCGAGGTCCTCCACCGTGGTGTCGGCGAAGGCGGTGGCGGCACGCATGCGGTAGACGACAGGCTGGCGTACGCGGAAGCCGTGCCCTTCCAACTCGCCCGCCAGGTCGTGGGCCAAGGTGTCGCCGGCCAAATGGACGAGAACGCCGGCGGCCGGGTCCAGGACGGAGACGATGTGCGCCACCAGCTCGGCGGCTGTCCCGGCCCCCGTCACCACAGTCCCGAAGCCCAGCGTCCGCGCCTCCGCGGCCGTAGCCCTGCCGACGGCAAACAGCGGCAGTTGGCGAGCCTCGGTCAGGACCGGTGCTCCACCGGTTTCCTTGATTGCCCGCAGGGCGTTGCGGCTGGTGGCGATCAGCGCCTGCGCGCCGTCCAGATCGACGGCCTCCCCATCCCCGAAGGAGAGGCTGAGCAGCGGTTCCACCACTGCCTCGTGGCCCGCCTCCTCAAGCACGGCACGCAGCTTGAGCGCGTCGGGTTCAGGCCTCGTGACCAGGAGACGCATCGCCGGAGAAACCTACGTCACCCGAACCAAGCACAACGCGGCGGCTGCCGCCTGGGTTCCCGCTGCATACGAGCTGTGCACGCTGGCGGCCAGAACGCTGGATTGCTTCGACATTTCATAGCCCTCGCCGGATGCAGACGGCGGCCGCGGCGCCATGTTGTTGCCCCAACCCTCAGACCTAAGCTTGCCTCGCTGCGGAATCGCGAGCACGGGGGAACGGGCCGATTCTACCGAAGGAACTGTCCAGTGCCCTTGGCTCTGTCAGGAGTGCGCTCGACTCTGTCAAGCGCAAACTGAGAAATCCGCTCGCTGTCTATACCGCCCTGGCGGTGGCGGGCACGGCCCTTGTGATCGTGGCGGTGGCGCCCCTCACATCCACTGTGGTCCAGCGCTGGTCGGAGCGCGATGTGGAGTTGAGGTCCCGCCTCGTCTTCAACTCCATCAGGGACCAGGTCGCCACCAGCCTCGCCTTTGCGACCGGTGCCGATCTCGTCCCCTTCTTCGAGAGCCTGACCGAGGACGAGTGGCTCCTGGCACTCGGCTATTGCGGCGAGGGGGGCGTGCTGGAGCATGCCACGAAGCACATGCCCAAGGGCATAGCCTGCCCTCGCCTGGACCGCACCAAGGGCGGCACGTTTGCCAGGGTCTATGAAGGCGGCCAGCGCATCCTGGTCGGCGCCTTTCCGTTGAACGTGGCCTCGACGCGGGGAGATCTGATCATCCTGCACGACCTGAGCTTCGTCGATGAGCGGACGTCCAGGGCGAGGCTCTACACGGCCGTCGCGATCGTGGCGATCATCTTCGGCACCGGCCTCCTCGCCCTGGCGAGCGTGCTCGGCGTCTTGCGCGTCTGGTCCAAGACGGCGCGGTCCGCCATCGCCGACGCGCGGCGCGGCCTGCAGCCGAGGGCGCAGTCGAGCAACGGGCTGCCCATGCCGTACACGATGCGCGCCCTCCTCAGGGAATTCCGCAACGATCACAGCGAGGGCGACGGGCTGCAGGTGCAATGGTCGCCGCAGACCCTGCACCGGCTGCTGGAGGAGCGCCTGCCGGGGACCGAGGTGATCGCCGTCTCCAACCGCGAGCCCTACATCCACAATCGCGTCGGCGGTTCGGTGGCCCTGCAGATTCCCGCAAGCGGCCTCGTCGCCGCGCTGGAGCCCGTCATGCGCGCCTGCGGCGGCAAGTGGATCGCGCACGGCAGCGGATCGGCCGACCGCGAGACGGTGGATGCGCGCGACCACCTCCGCGTCCCGCCGGCCAATCCAGCGTACACGCTGCGGCGCGTCTGGCTCACCGAGGAGGAGCAGGAGGGCTACTACTACGGTTTCGCCAACGAGGGCCTCTGGCCGCTGTGCCACATCGCCTTCGTGCGGCCCACCTTCCGCCACGAGGACTGGCAGCAGTACGTGGCTATCAACCGGCGCTTCGCCAACGCCGTGATCGAGGAGGCAAGCCGGCCGGACCCGATCGTGCTGGTGCACGACTACCACTTCGCGCTGCTGCCCCGTATGGTGCGCGAGCGCCTGCCGGGCGCCACCATCCTGGGCTTCTGGCACATCCCCTGGCCCAACGCCGAGACTTTCGGCATCTGTCCGTGGCGCGAGGAGATCGTCTACGGCCTGCTCGGCAGCACCATCCTCGGCTTCCACACGCAGTTCCACTGCAACAACTTCCTCGAGGGGACGGACCGCTTCGTGGAGAGTCGCATCGACCGCGAGCACAGCTCCGTGACCGTGGGCGGGCGCGAGACGATGATCCGGCCGTATCCGATCTCCATCGAGTGGCCGCCGGCGGCGCTGGCCACCCAGGCCCCTGTGCGCGAATGCCGGGCGGCGGTAGTCCGGCGCCTCGGCCTTGCGCCCGACGCGCGTATCGTCGTCGGCATCGAGCGCTTCGACTACACCAAGGGCATCCTGGACCGGATGCAGGCCATCGACCATCTGCTGCGCCGGCGTCCGTCCTGGAGAGGCCGGCTTGTCTTCGTCCAGGCCGCCGCGCCGACGCGCAGCAAGCTGTCGGCCTACCGCACGCTCCAAAAGGAGGCCGAGCGGCTCGCCCAGGACATCAACGCGCGTCACGGTGGCGACGACTACAGGCCGATCGTGCTGGTGGTGCGCCACCACGAGCCCGGCGAGGTCTACGAGCTGTTCCGCGCGGCGGACGCCTGCATGGTATCGAGCCTGCACGACGGCATGAACCTGGTGGCCAAGGAGTTCGTGGCGGCCCGCGACGACGAGCAGGGCGTGCTCATCCTGTCCACGTTCGCGGGTGCCTCGCGGGAGCTCTCCGAGGCGCTGATGGTCAACCCCTACGACGCCCAGGGCGTGGCCGAGGCCCTGGAGCGGGCGCTTCTCATGCCGGAAGGCGAGCAGCGGGAGCGCATGCGGCTGATGCGCGACTTCCTGCGGGTGCGCAACGTCTACCGCTGGGCGGGCCAGATGCTGCTCGATGCGGCACGTCTGCGCAGCCAGCAGCGGATCATTGCCGACAGCATCCCCGAGGCGGCGAGTTGACCCCGCTCGCCTGCATCGGGGAAAGGCAGGCCGCCCGCGATTTGCCCAGCGCGGGCGGCGGTGCTACACGAAGGTCCGTATATTGTACGTTTGCGCAGTCGTCCGGCGCGGGTCTTTCCGGGGGAACGCAAGATGACACGTTTGGCTGCGCCGGCCGCCTTGCCGCGGGTCCGGATGGGTGTCCTGATGGCGGTCCTCATGTCCACCGCCCTCATCCTCGCGCTCGGCGCAGCGGCCGAGGCGCAGGCGCTGCGCAAGGGCGATCAGACTGCCGGCCCCGCCACGGTGGTCGATGGGCAGTCGTTCGACATCAAGTCCGACCGCTTCCGGCTGTGGGGCATCGATACGCCCGAGCGCGGCACCTCCTGCGCCCGCAACGGCCGACGCTGGAAGCCGGCGGACGACGCGGCGGCGGCGCTGCGGCGCTGCGTCGGCGGCAAGACGGTCACCTGCCGGGTGTGGAAGGCCGAGAGAAAGTGGTTCCGCGACATCCAGGTCTCGGAGTGCTGGACCGACGATGGGCTCGATGTGGGCGAATGCATGGTCCGCAGCGGCTGGGCCACCGACTACACCTGCTACTCCGGCGGCTACTACCAGGATCTGGAGACCGAGGCCCGGAACAAGGGGATCGGCCTGTGGAGCTGCGACAACGGTCCCGGCACTCGCCGCTGGGGCCGCAACGGCCATGACATCCCCTGCGAGACGCCCCGCTACAAGCCCGCCGGGCCGACGGCGAAGTGAATGAGCTGCCGGGCCCGCTCGCAGGAGCCCCCAGCTTTTGGCAGGGCTGAGCTGCCTGCGGCTTCTGGAACCCAAGCCACCGGCCGGTGTTTCAGGCATGGCTCGGACCGGGGCGGCTGAGGTCTTCCGCCATGGACGTGAAGGTTGATGGCCTTCCCGAGAGGGAGCACCAGGCCCAATTGCGCCGGGCGATCATCGCCAGCACCATCGGCACGGCGATCGAGTGGTACGACTTCTTCCTCTACAGCACGGTCACGGGCCTCGTGTTCGCGCCGCTGTACTTTCCGCACCACGATCCGCTCGTCGGTACGCTGGAGGCGTTCGGCATCTACGCGGTGGGCTTCGTCGCGCGGCCGATCGGCGCGGCGATCTTCGGGCACTACGGCGACCGGCTCGGGCGCAAGTCGGCGCTCATCGCGACGCTGCTGCTGATGGGCGTCGCCACGTTTCTCGTCGCGCTCGTGCCGACCTACGCGCAGATCGGGATCTGGGGCGCGGTCACGCTCGTCGTGCTGCGCTTCATCCAGGGGATCGGCGTCGGCGGTGAGTGGGGTGGATCCGTG
>DATMZP010000376.1:0-3371 GCA_035573595.1 Hyphomicrobiaceae bacterium | reverse complement strand
CGAACTGCCAGATTCCCCCAACCGATATCTGACATCGCCTACAAGACTATGCGCCAGTATTTCTTCCAGACTTCCGGGCGTCGGGCAACCAGGCCCAACCGGTTCGCCACGCGGCCGTGTCTCACTCGCCACAGCGGTCCTTGGCGAGGCTGATCGACACCCGCGTCACCTCCAGCCCCTGGGGCGTGATGCTGAGCGACTGCTTGCAGTTGGACAGCGTGACGTTCATGGCAGCAGAGAAGGCCGCCCCCTGGATCGAGAGCGCGAAGCTGTCGCCGCCGAAGCGCCCGGTCACGTCGCCCTTGGCGGAGTAGGTCTTCTCCTCCCAGGTGCCGCTCACCTGGCTGCCCTTGATGCGCAACTCGGCCAGGGAGTTGATGGCGTAGTCGGCGCTGGCGCAACGCATGGTCTGGCGGATCTGCGTGCCGCCGTCGGCTTTGTAGAGCACGCTGCACTTGACGCGCTCAGTCTTGCCGTTGCTGAGAGCGATGGAGCCGTTGCCGCTCCAATAGCCCGCGAGGTCCCTGATCGGGTCCGCCTGGGCGGGCCCAGCGACCAACCCTGGTGCCAGCCACGAGCAAAAGACCGCAGGCAGCGTCACCGCGGTCAGCCGTGCAAGCATCGTCATTGCAGCTCCTTCCCGGATCGTTTCTTGCCAAATGGGGGGCTCGGTGGGCGTAGAGTATCTTCGTCGGCCGCCACTCGAATGCGAAACCGCAGCGGCACACAGCCCTGCTGGAACCATCCCGGCGCCGTGGCGCACGGGCCGCACGGAATCCAATATGCGCCGCCACTGATGCAGATTTGAGGCAGACGGGCAAAAGATTTTTCGCCGTTGCCCAAAGGCCGCGATTCGTCCCCAGAGAGAATCCGCGCGTCAGGCCGGCGACGCGCCGCGGCGGATGGCAAACAGGTGGTCGACCGGACCCCGCCCGCGGCCGACGCCCAGCGTGAGCCCCGCCTGCAACCCGTGCCACACAAACGTCTTGGCGCGGGGCACCGCCTGTGCGAGCGCGGCGCCCTGTGCCAGCAGCGCGGCGATGGCGGCGGACAGCGTGCAGCCGGTCCCGTGGGTGTGGGGTGTGGCGAGGCGCGGGCTGGCGAATCTCTCCACGCCCACGGCGTTCGCCAGCACGTCCACCGCCTCGTCGCCCGAGCCGTGGCCACCCTTGAGCAGCACGGCGCCGCACCCGAGGCCGAGCAGGGCGTGGGCCTGATCGCACATGTCGGCCTCGCTCTCGGCCTTGCGGCAGTCGAGGAGCACCGCGGCCTCCGCCAGATTGGGCGTAATGAGTGTGGCGAGCGGTATCAGGCTGCCTCTGACGGCGCCGATAGCCTCGGGCTTGAGGAGGACGTCGCCGCTGGTGGCCACCATCACAGGGTCCACGACGACGGGCCGCCGCGGCCCGGCCCGCAGCGCGCGCGCCACCGTCTCGACGATACCGGCATCGGCCAGCATGCCGGTCTTGATGGCGTCCACGGCGAGATCGCAAAGGACGGAGTCGAGCTGGGCGGCGACGAAGCCGGGCGACACCGGCTCCACGCCCTGAACACCGCAGGTGTTCTGGGCGGTGAGCGCGGTGACGACGCTGGCGCCGTAGACGCCGAACGCCGAGAAGGTCTTGAGGTCGGCCTGGATGCCGGCACCGCCGGAGCTGTCCGAGCCGGCGATGGTAAGCGCGATGGGCGTGCGCGGCGGCGCTGGCGCGGGCCCGGTCATCGCGCGCCTTCCTTCAGGATCTCCGTCTGCAGGCCCTTGGGCGTGAGCAGCTCCTCGAGCTGGCCGAGCGCCGGAACGTTGTCGAGCAGCCAGGTGCCGAGCGCATTGAGCGATCCGGTGAGGATCAGGATGCCCGCCGCCACCAGCAGGAGGCCCATGGCCTTCTCGACGCGGCCGAGGTGGCGGCGAAAGCGCTTCAGGAAGCCCAGGAACGGGCCGATGGCCACCGCGGCCAGGATGAAGGGAATGCCAAGCCCCAGGGAGTAGACGAGCAGCAGCCCCACGCCGGCGCCGAGGCTCGCCTCGTTGGCGGCGACGGTCAGGACGGTCGCCAGCACCGGGCCGATGCACGGCGTCCAGCCGAAGGCGAACGCGAGCCCCATGACATAGGCACCCGCCAGGCTGGCGCCGCCCCTGTCCGTATGGAAGCGCGCCTCGCGGTAGAGCAGCGGCACGCGCAGCAGCCCCAGGAAATGCAGGCCGAACAGGATGATCACGATGCCGGCAACCACCGCCAGCTCGCTCTTGTGGGTCTGTATCCACTGGCCGAGCACCGACGCGCCGGCGCCGAAGCCGACGAACACCGTGGTGAAGCCCAGGACGAACAGCACCGACGCCAGCAGCACTTTGCGCCACAGGGCGCTGTCGATCTCCTCCTGGCCGGCCAGCTGGTCGAGCGTCGTGCCGCCCAGATACGTCAGATACGGTGGCACCAGCGGCAGCACACACGGCGAAAGGAAGCTCGCCAGACCCGCGAGCGCGACGAAGAAGTGGATGTAGACCTGCGTCAGCATGCGATCCTTGAAACGGGCCTTGAGACGGGCGCTTCCGGCGGGAGGCGCCGGACGTGCCGACTGACATAGGGCGCGGGCGCTGCCACGGCAAGTTGCATCAACGACCCGTCATGGCGGGCGGAGCCACGCAAGCCGCAGGGGTGCAGGCGGGCGGCCGCCCTTTTCAACCCAGCTTTTCACCCCGGCTTTTCATCCGGGCCGATGGATCGGATCGACCCACAGCACCGTCTCCGGCTTCTCCACCGGCTCGATGTCGAGATTGACGGCGATGGCCTCGCCGTCGCTGCGCACCAGCACGCACTCCAGGGGCTCGTCGGGGCTGGCGTTGATCTCCTGGTGCGGCACGTAGGGCGGGACGTAGATGAAGTCGCCGGGGCCGGCCTCGGCCACGAACTGGAGCTTCTCGCCCCAGCGCATGCGGGCCTTGCCCTTGACGACGTAGATGACGCTTTCCAGATGGCCGTGGTGGTGGGCGCCCGTCTTGGCGTCGGGATGGATCGTCACGGCGCCCGCCCACAGCTTCTGCGCACCGACCCGCGCGAGGTTGATGGCCGCCTTGCGGTCCATGCCCGGCGTCTGGGCCGTGTTGGGATCGAGGCTCCCGCCGGGCACCACGCGCACGCCATCGTGCTTCCAGCGCGGCTCGTTCTCCTGAGAAGGCGCGTGGTGGTGATCGTGGTTGTGGTGGTCTCCGCTCATGTCGTCCTCGCAGGGAGGGCCGTTGTTCGGCCTTGCCGTGCAGGAAGCATAGCGGCTGGGCGGGATGTGGGGAACCCGCCCGCTCTGTCACGCCTTCGCGCCGCAGTAGGCCTCCATCCGGTAGCCCTCGGGGTCGATGACGAAGGCGGCATAATAGT
>DATMZP010000375.1:0-7371 GCA_035573595.1 Hyphomicrobiaceae bacterium | reverse complement strand
GCCGGCTGTAGGCGTTCCCCATCATCGCCGCGGCCTGCTCGTGGCGCACATCGATGGGGCGGATGCCCTCCTTGATGCAGGAGGATTCGGCCAGCAGCATCGGTCCGCCCATCAGGAACAGCAGGTTCTCCACGCCCTCCTTCTTCAGTGCCTTCGCCAGGATCTCCGAGCCCGTCAGCTCCGCCATGGTCGTCCTCCGAAGGGGTCAGACCCCTTGCCTCTACATTGTTGCTTAAGCTCACACGTTCATCCCAAGGGATCTGACCCCGTCGCCACCACCTTCTCGCGCTCCAGTTCCTCGACCTCGTCCGCGCTGAGCCCGAGCCACCCCGCCAGCACCTCGGCCGTATGCTCCCCGAGCAGAGGCGCTGCGGTGACCGAGGGCGGCGCACCGTCGTGGCGCACCGGCCAGCCTGGCATCGTGTAGCCCTCGACCGTGGGGTGCTCCATGGTCTGCAGGATGCCGCGCTCGTGGAACGTCGCGTCCTCCGCCAGCTCCCTCGTGTCGAGCACCGCGCCCGCCGGAATGCCGGCGGCGCCGAGACGGCGCATGGCCTCGTGCTTGTCGTGCTGCCGGGTCCAGGTCGCCACCATGGCGTTGATCTCGGCCGCATGCGCCCCGCGCGCCTCCGGCGAGGCAAACCGCGGATCGTCGATCAGCTCCGCATGGCCCAGCGCCGCGAGGAGCCGCCTCCAGTGCTCCGGGTTGGTGCGGCTGGTATAGACATAGACGAAGTCGTTGGGCCCGCCGCCCCTGCACGGGTAGATGCCGCACGGCGGGTTGGCGCCCGAGACGGACTGGTCTCCCGCCCGCTGCACCGGCCCGCCGCGCAATGCCTGCGCCGAGAAGGCCAGCCGGATGTAGTGCAGCATCGCGTCCTGCATGGCCACCTGCACCCGCTGCCCCTTGCCGGTGCGCGCCTTCTCGTAGAGCGCGCCGAGGATGGAGATGGCCAGCAGCATGCCGGTGCCGGTATCCCCCAGCGTCGGCCCGGGCTTCACCGGCGGCCCGTCCGGCTGGCCGCTGATCGACATCACGCCGCCGGTGGCCTGGGCGATCATGTCGAAGGCCAGATTGTCCTCGTACGGGCTGCCCTCGCCGAAGCCCTTCACCTGGGCGTAGACGATGCCCGGCCTGATCTTCGAGACCACGTCATAGCCGAACCCCAGCCGCTCGATGGCACCGGGCGCGAAGTTCTCCACCAGCACGTCGGCCTTGGCCGCCAGGTCGAGCACCAGCTGCCTGCCTGCCGAACTCTTCAGGTCCACGGCCAGCGACTTCTTGTTGGCGTTGAAGATCAGGAAATAGAACGATTGGCCACCCGGCCCGGCGAGGATGCTGCGGCCGGGATCGCCACCCCTGGGGTTCTCGACCTTGACCACCTCGGCGCCGAGCCACGCCAATGCCTCGGTGCACGACGGCCCGGCCTCGAACTGCGACAGGTCCAGCACCCGCACCCCCGCAAGGCAGGCGAGCGGCTTCCCCTTCGAGGGCATGGTGTCTCGGCTCCCGATGTTCTGTCGTTGTTGTCACAATTAAAGCGCGAGCACGCCGCACAGCGCAACAGCGAGCTGTGCATTTCAGCCATCAAACGGATGAGCGTTCAACCTCACACCCGTCATCCCGGACGGAGCGATACGAGCCGCAGGCGAGCAGCGCTCCGATCCGGGACCTCGCGAGGGATGCGGCTCCCGTTGCCTCACAAGGTCCCGGATAGCCTCGCCCCTGCGGGGCTCGGCTTCCGGGATGACGGGTGCGGAGAAGCTACACCGTCGCCACGGGCGTCACGGGGGAGCCGACGGCTCCGGGCAGCCGCAGGGGCGGCGCCGTCAGCAGGAAGCGGCTGCGATTGTTGGCGCGCAGCCAGTCGGCCAGCTCGGAGAGCCGCCACAGCTCGCCCAGGTTGACACCCGTCCGGAACAGGCAGTGCTGGTGCAGCGGCAGGAGGGCGCACTGGCCCGGCCGCAGCGGCAGGTCGAGAATCTCCACCGCATAATTGTCGGAGATCAGTGCCGCCAATCTGCTCTCGGCGATCCACTGCTGCAGGCGCACATCGCCGCCGTCGAGGCCGGTGCAGGTGCTGTGCAGCGTGCGCCCGTCGGGCTTGCCGCCGGCCTCCAGGATCACCTCGTCGAAGCCGGTCCGCAGCAGCACAAGGTCGCCCGCTTCCACCGCGATGCCGTCGGCGGCCATCACGCGCATCAGGTCGTCGTAGCCCACGGCGTGCCGCCTGCGGCCGTAATGGGCGCGGAGGTCGATCATCACCGCCCGGCCCTGCAGGGCCTTCACCGCAAGGTTCTCGACGCCCAGCGCCCTGGCCGCCGAGGTGCCCTTCGCTTCCACCAGCGTGCCCGGAAGCGCGCCCGCCTCCTTGGCCTCGGTCGGCCCGGGGAAATCGATCGCGCCGCGGTAGCCGTTGTAGAACACCGGCTCCGGCACGCCGTCGCCGTCGGCATCGAACAGCGAGCCGGCATGAGCGAAGCCGTCCCATTGCGTCGAGTATTGCAGGTGCAGGATGGCGAGGTCGTCGTTCATGACGTCGACCATGCCGGGCCGCTCCTTCTCCACCCGGAACAGCCAGTTGGGTGTGTCGCCGCGGACCGTCGGGCGGATCACCGGCGGATGGCGCCGCGGGTTCAGCGCATTGCCGCCCGGATAGTCGAGCGGCAGCGAGAGGCAGAACGTGCGCCCCTCCTTCACCTCGGCGATGCCCTGCCTGACCTTCTCCGGCGTCACCTCGTTCATGCGCCCGAGCTGGTCATCCGGCCCATAGTCGCCCCACGTGGAGCCCTCGGGCCTACTCTTCCAGCGTCTGGTCTCGGACATGGCGCTCCTCCCTGTCGGTGTCAGACCCTCCGGGTCTGACACCATAGCACGCATACCCGTCATCCCGGCGGATCGATGCGAGCCGCAGGTGAGCATCGATCCGGCCGGGATCTCCGCGCTTGTTTTGCTATTCCCCTCACAAGGTCCCGGATAGCGTCGGCACCGGCCTAAAGGCCGCTGCCTCGGCTTCCGGGATGACGGGTGGGGCGACGGTGCGCTACTCCTCGACCATCACGACGATCGGCACGCGCCCGGCGTGCTCGAACTCCAGCATCATGTTGAAGTCGCCGTAGGCGGAGAGCGGCCCCTTCAGGCCCGTCAGCAGCAGGCTCGGGCCGTCGCTGTGGAGCACGATCTCCTTGTCGCGCCCGACTGTGAAAGCCTGCCCGCCCTTGCCCGCATCGTCGAGCACGACCTTGCCGCCCTTCGCCCAGGCGGAGACGAGACGGTCCGGGCGGCCGTCAACGCTCTTGACGGTCATGAAGATGCGGGCAGTGTTGGCATCCTTGGCATTGGCGGATGCCGAGGTCCACGGGTGCACGATCTCAAAAGACTTGGTCTTGTGGCTGTGGGCGGCCGCCGGCAGCGCCACGGCAGCGGCGGCCAGCAGAAAGAGCGCATATCTGAGCATTGCGGTTGTCCTTGGGTTGAGGAGGGCGCGGGGCCGGCAGTCGGCGCAGGCCCGGCGCCGCTCGCCTGTCAACGAATCTAGAAGCCCATAGAGACGCCGGCCAGCAGCCGCCAGTCCGGCTCGGCCTGCACGCCGTACATCTCGTTGACGACCGGCACGCCGACCGAAACGAAGCCCGACCACTTGTCCATCGACAGCCGGACGCCGGGCGAGAGGTAGACCACGTTGCCGCCCGAGTTGGGGTCGGTAACGCCGGCGACCCTCTGGCGGTCATGCCACTCGCCGTTCAGCTCGAGCACAAGATCGAGCGCCGGGCCGCGCGCCGCGGCAGGCTCGTCGTGGTGGTGATCATGGTCGTGCTCATGCGCTTTCGGCCCGCCGTGGTACATGGGCTCCGGCAGCCCCGCATGCATGCGCCCGGCCGTTCCACCGCTTGGCTCTGCGAAACCGCCGTAGATCCGATAGGACACGCCGGCGTTGTAGAGCAGCCGGTCGCCGAGGTCGGTATCCTGGGCGCCGGTGCCGTTGACCTCGTAGAGCACGTTGGCATCGAGCGACCAGGGCCCCA
Organism: Hyphomicrobiaceae bacterium; assembly: GCA_035573595.1. GTDB lineage: Bacteria > Pseudomonadota > Alphaproteobacteria > Rhizobiales > Hyphomicrobiaceae > AWTP1-13. The sequence continues at coordinate 3,345 of DATMZP010000375.1, read as the reverse complement.
GACGCTTGGTGACGGCGAGGCCGAAAAGGCCGCCGAACGCACCGCTGCCGGGCTGGAACTCGGTCTCGAACCGCTCGCCTTCGTTGCTGACGACGTTGGTCCGCCCGGTGGGCAGGCTCACACCCACGAGCACCGCCATCTCCAGCTGCGCCGCTCGGTTATTGTAGAACCGATACTGCCCCATCAGCGTGACATCGCCGATGCCGCTGGAGTCGCCCAGCTCGACCACCGAGTTCTCCGCCGGCGCGCCCCCGCCGGGGTGCACGTGCGCGCCCTCGCGGATGTTCTGGCGCACGATCACCGGCAGCCTGGCGCTGACGGTGAAGTCGTTCGTGAGGCCGTAGGCCAGCACCAGCGACGGCGCCAGGATCGTGTCCAGGCTGTGGGCATGGACGTGGTTGCCGGCAAATCCGATGAGCTGGGAGTCGCTGAAGGCGTCGATATTGACCGCCTCGAAGACGATGCCGGCAACGCCGGTGCCCTTCTCGAGCGTGGTGGCCGATATGGTGGCAATGGGCCCGGCGCCGCCCGTGGACGAGGAGCCCGAGGGATGGTGGGCATAGGCAGGACAGGCGAGGAGCGCGGTGACACCCGCGCCCAGGGTGATGGTACGAAGCATGACGAGATGACTCTCTGACAGAAAGCAGGCCGTTGGCGCCCGCCGGCAGAGCCGCGGGCAATGACTGGAACACGAGCTTTCAGGCAGGGAGCGGCGGGGCGCGACTGCGGATGCCGCCAAGGCCCAGGTGATCGGCGAGCGTGCGGGCCGTCGACCTGATCGGAAGGATGACGCGCGCCAGGAAGGCGATCGCCACAAGCACGAGGGAGACCAGGAGGGCCTGCCCGACAAGCAGGACGCACGCGGCACAATGGCCGTTTGTGCTGTCGGGCTGATCGCCTCCGCTGCCGCCCGCCGGGTCACTGCCGGGCACGGTTTGCGGCCCGTGCTCGGTGCAGAGCACGAGCGGGCCCAGGACGTCGTCGACGCCGGCCGCCTTGGCCGGCGCCATGTGCAGGACACTGGCGAGAATGTTGCACAGAACGGCAACGATCCCCAGCCAGCCCATCACGCGCGGACGTTGGCGACGGCTCTCCATCCAGTCGACGTTAGAGGCGCGCCATTATACCGTCAACTGAGACTGAGGGACCGGACAGAGGTCCCTCCCCGCGCTGGCTGAAATGACACGACGAGGAGGGGACGCTTCGGCGCCGGCCCTGACAACGCCGCCGTTCCGTTACTTCACAAACTCGTCGGTGAAGAGCTCCTCGTAGTTCGTCACGGCGTCCTTGGGCTCGATCAGCTTGGTGCCGAGGTTGATCTTCTGCGAGTTCTCCAGCTGCGTCACCGTCACCTTGATGTCCCTGGCGTGGGCCGTCTGCGCCACCTTCCAGGCGGCGGCGAGAAGGTCGGGCGGCGTCTTGGCCAGGCGCTTGGTGAGCACCTTCTCGAACACCTCGTCCGGCTTCTCCTGGATGGCCTTGGCGGCGCCCTGATAGGCACGCACGACGCGCCTGCACAGATCGCTCTTCTCCTTGCAGAAGCCGGGTCGGGTATAGACCAGCGCGTAGCCGAACGGGTGCAGGTCCGGGGCATCGAAGGTGGAGCTGGCCACCATGACGGCCGAGCCCTTCGCGATCGCCTGCGTGGTGAAGGGCATGGACGTGGCGAAGCCGTCGATGGCCTTGTTCTCCAGCGCCGGGAACATGGCGGGCGGATCCATGGGCGCGATGCGCACGTCCTTCTCGATGTCGAGCCCGCCCATGTTGGCGACGTAGCGCTGCCACGCGTGCACGATGCTTCCCACGCCCTGGATGGCGATGGTCTTGCCCTTCAGCGCCTTGGCGCGCTCAGCCGCCGGGGTCTTGTCGGTGATGCCGGCCGCATCGGCCACGTCCTTGCGCAGCACCAGCTCCACCAGCGGCTTGTCGACCAGGTTGGCGATGGCCAGGAACTTCTGCCCCTGGGCGGCGGCCCGCAGGAACACCGGGCCGGTGCCGACCGTGAAATCGGCGCTGCCGGCCAGCACCGCGTTGGGCGAGGCGACGCCCACCAGATAGCGGTCCGTGACCTTGAGGCCTTCCTTCTGGAAGAAGCCCATGTCATGGGCGACGAAATGGGCCGAGAACGTCAGGGTCTGCGCCGGAATGGCGAAGACCGTCTCGATCTCCTGCGCCCTGCCGGCCGCGGGGTTGAGCGCGATCCCAAGCGTGACGGCAGCCAGAACTGGCCATTTGAGCATCAGATCCTCCCTGAATTCTTGGCTCATTGAAGCTGCATGTAACAAGAAGCCCGCAGCGACCACAATCCGCCATGTGATGCGACCCGTCACGCGCTCGCGCGGCGCCGAGGAAGCGCGCGACGGGTCGAAGGCGCGGAAAATGCTGCAGCAGGGGCCCCTGCCGCAGTGGGATCAGACCCCGCGCAAGCCCGAGAGCATCAATCCGCCGGATGCGAGGGGGCTGCCCCCTTGTTGCGCTCCCCAACCCCGCTAGCGTCGCCCGTGGAACCCACCACGAAAGCCGGCGACGCGTCCCCCATGCCAGCCCCGGTAGCCGTAGCCACGCCAGCCCCGGTAGCCGTAACCGCGCCAACCCCAGCCGCGACCGCGCCAGCCCCAGCCGCGACCGTAGTACCCGTAGCCGCCGTCGTAGAGAGATGCGGAGCCGTAGTAGCCGTAGGTGCGGGGCGCATAGCCGGAGTAGCCATAGCCAGCAGGCGCGGCGTAGCCGTAGCAGCCGCAGCCAGCGGGAGCGGCGTAGCCGTAGCCCCACCCCCACCCCCAATCGCACGCCGCCGCTGACGCGCTCTCAAGGGCGACAAGAGGTACTGCGACCGCCAAGCCGACGACCAGTTTCCGTACACGCATGCGACCACTCCTGTTCGATATTGCCGGATTTGCGGATGCTGGTTGCTCGGTAGGACGATACCCGGAGCAACCCCGAGAGGGAGGCGCAAGGTTTACGGTCTGGAAACCAAGGCCATGGAACCCCGCCCCTCCGTAAGCGGTCAGTCGGTAGCAGTTTCATCTCGGTGGTACAGTCGGCATGACACCTGAGAGGCCGACTGCCGAGACCTGAGGCGGCTGGTGTTCAGACGATGGTGACCCAGCGGCTGTAGCTCGCAGGTCACACCTCCCGCCGCACGGACCAAGCCGGGCGAGCTCGTGTCGCGATCAACTCTCGGGCTGAGCGCCACAGCGCCAAGGCTCGATCAGGGCATCGCCGGGATCGAGTTGCAGCTGAAGCGTCTCGATGTCGCCTGCCGGCGGTCGCTGACCTTCAGTCCTTCCTTCCCTTCTGGAACAGGCCGGCCTCATGTGCGACATAGTGCGCCGTGAAGGTCAT
>DATMZP010000374.1:0-2590 GCA_035573595.1 Hyphomicrobiaceae bacterium | reverse complement strand
TCCGCGGCGGTGCGCCCGCGCGCCGGACCTGACGAGGGAATGCCGTCATGCGTCACCTGCCGTTGCTCGCCATCGCCGCGCTCGCCCTGGCCCCGTCTATGGCCGTCGCCCAGGAACGTCCCGGAGCCGCGCATGCCAAGCCCGCCCAGGCCAAGGCCTGGGTCAAGCTGTGCGAGACGCCCACCTCAACCGACCAGGACCTGTTCGGCAAGCTGGGCGAGGTCGGCGTCAAGACCTGTCTCATACATCATGAGCGGCTGGACAGCACGAGCGGCGATCTCCAGGTGGCAGCGGGCGTCCGCCAGGCCGGCGACCGGCTCACCTTTACGGTGATGGTGCCGCCCGACGTGCATCGGCCCGCCGGCACCCGCGTCGATATCCTGCCCGTGGACCTCTGGCAGAAGGTGCTGCGCAGGGAGCAGATCAAATGGATCGAGCTTCCCAGGGTCAAGACGCTGAAGCTCAAGTTCGCCTTCTGCCGCGCCGAAGGGTGCACCGCGGAGACCGAAGCCACCCCAAGCCTCCTGGCCAACCTCAGATCGAGTGCCGGCTTCCTGGTCCATGCCTTTAGGTATGGACAGCGCCCCGCGGCGCATCCCGTCGTCCTCGACGGCTTCGCGGCCGCCTACGACGGCCCCCCCGCCGACAGCGCCAGGTTCCATGCGGCACGGTCGGAGCTGCTGCGCCGGCTCCGCGAGCGCCGTGGCCCCCGCCTGCCGCCGCAGCGGCCCAGGCCTCAGGACATATAGCAGATGCGAATGCTGCGGGTCATCGGATAGCGAATACAGAACTGATGCAAATGAGCACAAGTCACAGCGCAGTACGCGTCAACGTCGTGTGATACGTGCAGGGCGGCCCGCGTGGTGGTTGCATCATCCACACGACGTTCATCCCGCCCAACCTCCAAAGGAGGAAGTCATGGCCAAGACGATGCGTACATCCACCAGCCACCCCACCGTGCTGCAACGTCTCGGCCTCGGTGCCGCCACAACGACCGCCATACAGCTTACTACGCATGACGCAGCGCACGCCGGCCTGCGTGCCGAGCCGACGATGAAGGGCCGGGAGTTGCTGCGCGTCATCGCCATGACGCGCCAGGCATGGCGCAATGCGCCGGACCAGCTGTCCAATCCCGGACGGTTCGAGGCGTTCGAGCGCCACGTGTCGAGCGTCCTGTTCGAGACCGCCAAGCACGTGGCCGCCGAGATCTGCGACAGCCCGGTCCGCACACTCAACGACGTCGTGGACCGCGCCATCGCGCTTGCTTGGGCGCAGAGCGGCGACGACGCGTCATGGTTCGATCAGCATATCGGCGACGGCCTGGACAGGCTGCTCGAGCCGCTGTTGGCCATCGGCGGCGTCACTCTGGCCGAGTGCGACGAGGATGCGAGCAGCCCGGCCGCGTAGACCGCCGCCACCTCCCCAAGACGTAAACCGCGCGATAACCGAACCATCCATCAGCGCCAAGTGCTTAGCTCTTCGACTACCGAAAGCGCGCAATCCTCACTCAGGTCCGCGCTACCGCTGGAGGGATTCGCGATGTTCTTTGAAGCCAAGATGGCCGTGCTCGAAGCCATGAAACCTGACATCGAGGCGCTGCCTCCCGTCGAACGTCGCAAGTTTGCCGAGCTATGCCGGCAGTGGGCCGATCTTGCGGAGCCGCTGTTGCCGGCGAGCCAATCGAGCCCGGGACCGATCTCGACGTCGGGTGTGCTGCTGGAGCTCAATCGCGGGCTTCGCAGCGAGGAGTAGTGGGGTCCCGACCGCTCCCTCCGACCACTCCACAGGGGCCGACCCTGTGGCCCAACCCTCTCAAGGTGGCGCGCCAGCGAGCGGAGCCGGGAACCCGACGCAAGGACTGGCGTTAACCATTTATGCGCGCCGGCTCTGCTTCCCTCCCGGCGCCGCCCCCAGGGGCCGGCGCGTTCGCGGGCACGCCTGCGTTGGGCGTGAAATCGGGCATCCCGGCGGTCCTGCAAGCTCCGGGGTGCCCGACCGCGCTGCGCCATGATCGACGGAGACCGGCCCGGTTGCGATCAAATTGGGTCGCAACCAAATTGGCGGAGCAGATGTCCGCCGAACTGCTGCGGAAGTGCCCCCGTCTTTGCGATGCTCCGGCCATGACGCGCCGGCACTGCCTGCACCCCATGTCGTGGCCTCCGGGTGGAAACTGGGACGCGACGCAACCAACAACACTGACTGCTGCGAGAGTTTCGGCCGACGGGGCGTGGCACCTCGTCGGCCGTTGTCGTCAGTGGAGCGTGATCGACTCCAGATCCTCCGCCCCTGCCGGCGGATGCGCGCCGCCAGGGCGAGCAGCTCATTCGCCAGGTCCGCGGCCTGGTTGGCGAGATCCTCGTGGCCGGCGGCGCGCAGCACGTCGTAGGCCAGCATCACGCCCTTGGCCTGGCCTTCGGCTCGCGCGGCGTCTTCGAGGGTGGCGAGATCGGTGTCGGTCATCTCACTCTCCAGTGGGGGTGCCAGCGGGACCGACGCGCACGGATGGGTTGCGGGAGAGCCCACAGGTGCCGGACTTCTCGTCTTGCCGTTTGACGGAGGATTGAGGATCTGAACGGCTCATCGCCTCGCC
>DATMZP010000373.1:0-6275 GCA_035573595.1 Hyphomicrobiaceae bacterium | reverse complement strand
CGCAGCCAGCGCGCCCGATCGAGCAGCACCGTCTCGGTATCGTCCTGGACGCGCCAGGCGAGGTCTTCCCAGTGCGGCAGCCACGGGCTCTTCTCCCAGTCGCCGTCAACGTCGGGAAACCACGGCTTGTCGAACTCGGCCATCCACTGCGGCACCTCCAGTCTGCCGTTCTCCAGCGCGATGAGCGGCGGCTGCCGGTGCGGGCGCCCGTAGGGCGCCAGGCCCATCACCTCGCCGCACTTGTTCCAGTCGCCGAAGATGTAGCTCGACACCCGGCTGTAGAGCGCCCCGAGGCCCGGCATGAAATAGAACTCGTCGCTCAGGAACCCCCGCACGGGGTCGAGCCAGACCTTGCGCAGCGTCTCAAGCTCGGAGCCGCGGAACCTGTAGTAGCTCTCAGACTCGCGGGCGAGCGGATTGACGCCCTCGGTAAGCTGGCCGGCCTCGCGGATGTCGGACGCATAGTTCCCGACCCCGTCCACCACCATGACGACGCCCTCCTCGAACGGGCAGGCGGCGAAGGCACTGTAGGCGTGCGCGAGGTGGTGCGAGACCGTCGTCACCTTGCCGGACGTGGCGCGGAAGAGCGGGCTGGCGCGCGCCTGCTTGCGCTCCTCCTGGCTCAGGAACTCGGGGATGTCCTCGTAGAGAAGGCGCGTCTCCAGATCGTCCAGCGGGAGGACATAGCAGTTGCGGACAACCAGATCGAGGTCGTCCAGGGAGATGCCCTCGGCCTTCAGGCAATAGTCGACGACCTCCTGGTGGAAGCCCGTGGCGTGCTTCTCCCGCGTGATGCGCTCTTTGGCGATGGCGTACGCGATCTCGCCATTGCGAAGGAGGCACGCGCTGACGTCGTGGTCGTAGGCGTTGATGCCGAGAACGTACGTGCTCTTTTTGGTCATGGGCGTCGGCTAGCACTCCGTGCCGTTCAGATCCAGACTGACTGGAGCCTCGTGTCCTTTTGGAAGGCTCCGTTCACGAGTTATTCACAACCCGCCCGACAGACTTGGAACCCGTCGGTAACTGTTCGAGCGCCGTGACTTCGTCGCGCCGCGGCGGGTAAGGTGCGCTGTCCGCGAGTCGACAATGCGGGAGTGGCTCGTCGCGGTTTCGCAGGCGCGCGCTTCTGTTGGAACTTTACGGTCTGGCTCGCGTTCATTTCGCATCGCCAATCTCTCTATCAAGAGTTTTACGGTGGGCGCAGGTCGTAGATTTACTCCCGCACCTGTCGAGAGGCGGAATTTCCACAAGCCCGACCATCATGGAAACATTTTTTGCGCGACGGTTCCTCATACTCCGAGCCGTTGTCATCCGGGGCACCGAAATGAGAGGATGAAGGAGGAGACTGCGAATGAAACGGCAGATGGCCTTGCCATCCAGCAGCGGGCTTGTACCGGAGATCGTCGATCGGCTGCGTGTCCTGGGTCGCAGTGTAAGACGCGGGGCGATCCGCGCGGTTGCCATCGTGGCCATGCTGGTCGCGTACGGCGTGGCGTCGATCGGCACCATCGGGACGTCGGCGCTGGGCGTGGTCGGCATTTCCGGCGCCGCGCTGCTGGGAACGGCCACGCCGGCCCAGGCCAGGCGACGGTGGCGGCGGCGGAGCTATCGCCACCGCTGGCATCGCGGCCGCGGCTACTACCGGCGCGGGCCGTGGCGACGCAGGCGTCGGCGGTGGCGCGGCCCCACCATCTACTTCCGCTTGTAGCGGGGCGCTGTAGGAAAACAAGAGGCAGGGGCGCCACAATCGGGGCGCCCCTGGCTTTTTGGGCCAGAGGGGCGGCTACTCCGCCGCCACCGCCCCGATACCGTGCGCCCCCGCGAGCCGCCGCCGCACCACCTCGATATGCTGGCGCAGCTCGTAGAGCTTGTCGGAGAAGGCGAGGGGAATGGGGATGTCGTCAACGGCCGCCTCGATGCTGTCGAGCTCGGCCAGGTGCTGCGCCCTCGCCTCGGGCGTGATGGCGCCGCGGGCGGAGGACTCCAGCCGCTTCAGGGCGCCGTACCAGTAGAGGATGCGCTGGCGCACGCGCCAGCTGTAGATCTGGGGTGCGAAGCGCACCAGCGGGATCAGGATCGGCAACAGCACCACCAGCGACACGATCAGCCTGTCGATCGTCGCGGCCACCCAGAACGGCACGTAGCGCTGCAGCACGGGCGCACCCGAGCGGTACACGCGGCGCGCCTCCTCGGAGAAGTTGAACTCGGGATCGCTCGTCGCCGGAAAGGTGCCGGCCGTCTGGAACAGCGCCACCTCGCCCTTGGCGTCGACTGCCGGCGTCCCGTGCACCTCCTGCACGGCCTGCGCCAGGAGGCTCACCAGCGCCCGGTGCGCATCCTCCCGTACCAGCACGGCCGCGGTGGTAGCGAGCAGCACTGTGTCCGCGGGCGGCACGTTCTCCGCGAAGTCCACCACGCCCTCGTGCAGCAGCAACGGCGTCAGGAACGGAAATCGCTGGGTGTAGGCCTCCGCGTTGGGAAAGCTCATCAGGCTGACGTTGGGCGTCCGCAGGAGGCGCTGGATCGTGCGCGCCTCTGGCGCCAGCACCAGAAACCCAACATCGGCCTCGCCCTTGCCGAGCTTCTCCACGTAGTCGGGCAGCTCGCTGTTGATGAGCGTGGCGGTCTTCGCCGTGACCCCATGGGCGGTCAGCAGCCTCAGCGCGAGGCCGGCGGTGCCTCCGCCGGCGGGGCCGACGAGCACGCGCTTACCCTTGAGGTCGGTGAGCCGCTCCAACTTCAGGGAGGAGACGTGGAACACCCACAGTGGCTCGTAGGCGACCCGGCCGATGGAGACGAGCCCCGGCGCGTCCTTGGCGGAGACGAGGCCGCCCTGTACAAACCCCGCATTCACCCCGGAAGCGGGCGAAGCGAGGGCTTTGAGGTTGTCGAACGAGCCGCCGGATTCCTTGACGATGAGCTTGACGCCGTTGCGCTCGAAGTAGGGCCGGTAGCTCTCGGCGAAGCGGTGGTAGGGGCTGCCCGCACTGGCCGCCGAGATCACGAACGTGCCGGGCGGGGACGGATCGGCGAAGCGCAAGGCAAGCCACACCGCTGCGCCGATGGCGAGCAGCGCCGGCACGGCAATGAACATGAGGTCGCGAAGCTGAACCCGCGAGAACCTGTTGCGCATGGAGCCTCCCCCGAGAGTCCGTCGTTCCGCCGATGCTGTAACCTAACGCCTGGCGAGCCGGAAGGTGTCAGCCCCCCTTGTCAGCGCATTGTCAGCCCCCTGGCCCTCTTGGTCTGACATCTTCACGCAACCCACGTCGGAGCTGCGGTATCGGACCGAGTGGGACCCGGATGGCCTGGCGTGTCCGCTGCCGATCACAGCCCGCCCTCGCCGACCGGCACGAACGGTGCCCAAACGGAGGGGTGGGCGTTGCGCGGATTGGCCCGGTCCGTGCTGAAGGCCAGCATGGACCGACGCAGCGCCTCGGCGCGGCCGATGCGATGATCCTTCTCGGCGGCGGCGAACGCACCGGTGGTGAGCGCCACCGCGGCGTCGCTCTCCACCTCCCAGTGCGAGACGAGGAGCGCGCGCGCCCCCGCGTAGAAGAATGCGCGCGCGAGCCCCGAGAGCGCCTGCGCGCCCTCGGCGCCCCCCGCGGCGCTGTTGCAGGCCGACAGCACCACCCAGTCGGCGTCGAGCTTGAGCCCCGTCACCTCGGAGGCCGTGAGCAGGCCGTCGTCCTCCTCCGAGGGCGTCGCCGGGGGAGTCAGCATCAGGGCAGGCTCGCCCAGGCCGGAGAGGTTGCCGGCGATCAGTCCGTGCGTGGCGAAGTGCAACGTCGCATAGCCTTCGAGCACGCCGCGGGCACTGAGACTCCTGACGGCGGCCTCCGTGGCCCGAGCGCCCAGCCAGATATCGTCATCCGCAGCACCGAGCCGCCTGCCCACGTCGCACAACTCGTCCGCCGTCTCCGGCAGCGGCGCCTGCCGGCGCACCTGGCCCACGTCGGCCAGGGTTCCGTGGAGGAGGACGCTGGCGGCGGCCCGCGATCCGCGCGCGGCGAGCCGCGTGCGCTGCGGGGCGAGGCCGCAGCTCTGTCTGCTGCGCGCCTCGCCGGCGCGCTGACTGTCCGCCTGGTTGCCGGGCTGGCCGTCGAGCAGCGGGTTGCCGAAGCCGGCCCAGGGCTTGCGCGCCCGCACTGGGTGCGCGTTGCGGCGCAGGACGGCGAGGCTCGCGACCGAGGGCAGGATGGTGATCGCCTGACGCGTGCCCAGCCATTGCACCCCGTGATAGCCCTGGGCGTCGTCCGGCACGGCAACGGCGGGCATCTCGGTGACGAGCGTGCCGAACGGCAGCTGCATCAGCGAGGCGGACGGCACGATCAGCAGGTGCTTGCCTGCGATCGCCTGCTCCGCACTGCCGAGCAGCGCCTTGTATAGGGCATGGGCGCGCCTGGCATCGAACGGCAGCGAGGCGCCTCCCGCGTAGCGGGGGAACAGCGAGCGGCAACGCTGAACGCGCCTCTCCTGCTGCTGCTTCCTCTGCATGTCGCCGGGCATTTCCGCTGGCCAGCCGGCGGGATCGGTCCAGTCGAGCGGGTCGAGCCCGCAGCGAAGCGCCGCCACCTCCTCCGCCAGCTCGCCGCTGCCCATGTTGACGAGCGAGAGGTTCTTGTCGGTCTTGGAGATCACCCAGGCCCAGCTTGGCGACGGCGTCTCGATGAACACCACCATCGCCTCGTCGTCGCGCAGCACGGCCTGGATCTCGGCCGCGGTGAGCGGCCGCGGGTTGATCAGCGCCGTATACTCTGGGAACTCCCGCGCCAGGCGCTGGTCGATGTCGGCGAGGCGCCGGTCGATCTCGGCAAGCCGCGCTGTGTCGGCGGCGTGGGCCTCGGCGTCGACGGACGTGCGCCTGGTGAGGCGGCCAAGGAGCCGCTTGTCGCGCGCCTGCCATTCGGCCACCAGGTCCTGGCGCTCGCGGGCCAGGGCGGCGAGCGGCCCGTCGCCTTTGACGCGCCGCGCTGACATCTGCGCCAGTGACGCCGATGCCTCCGACGGGAACGACTGCGCCGCCTCCAGAACATGGGCGACCAGCTCCACGCCGCGCGAGCGGTCTACGGTCACGAGCTTCATAGCGCTGTTGACGAAGTCGCCGGCGGCGGCCTTGTGGATGGCCAGGTGGGTGCTGGGCAGGCCGCTCAGCTCGCCCTGCAGGCTCTGCGCGCCCCGGCGAGCCTGCCTCTGGTAGATGGCGAGCGCCTCACGGAGAGGATCGACGGCCTTCCCCCAGTCCTTTTTGGCGGCGTAGATCAGGCCCAGACTCCGCAGCACGGGGGCGCGCTGTGGATGGTCGCGGGCGAGCGTGAGGTCGAGATTCCGCAGCGCCTCCGTCATCGCCTGCTCGGCCTTGACGTAGTCGCCCTGCCTCTCGTACAGCCGCCCCAGATTGTGCAGCCCCGTGCTGATGTAGAGATGCCCGGCGGGAAGGCCATCCCGATAGGTCTTGAGCGCGCGCACGAGCAGCTGCTCGGCTTCCTGCAGGCGCCCGGCGTCCTGGTACAGCGTGCCCAGGTTGTTGAGCGTCGTCGCCAGATCGATGGCGGTCTCCGGCATGAGCTTGTCGAGCTGCTGGATCGACCGGGCATAGAGGCGGGCGGCGTCGCCGCGGCGCCCCTGCAGCTGGTAGACTGTGGCCAGGTTGCGCAGCAGAATGGCCGTCAGCGGAGTGTCGGCCTTGATGGTCCGGTCGGCGATGGCGAGGCCGCGCTCGTAGATAGGAATGGCCTCGGCGTAGAGCCCGAGCTTGTAGTGCAGCTCGCCGAGATTGTTGAGGAGCGTCACGCCGAACGAGGTGTCGAGTCCGGACCTGGCTTCCTCGGCCGCGATCGCGCGCTTCAGCACGGCAATGGCCTCGCTGTAGCGGCCTTCGCCGCGCAGACTCTCCAGGCGGGAGCCGAAGTCATCCTGCCCGCCGGTCTGCGCCACGGCGGCGCCGTTGCCGATCGCCGCGAGAACGGTCAGCAACGCCAAGCCGGCAAAGGCGGCCGCCCAACGCACCCTGGAAAGTCGCACCGCACCGCCTCCGTGATGGCCCTCGCCACGGTGCCGCCCGTTGATGACGGAACGAAGACACCGACCCGCCGCCTGCTGGGGAGAGGACGCGTCGCCACTATGTCGCGTCGCAGCATTGCGCCTACGGCTCACGCACGATTTCGGACACTTGCCACCACCCGCTCCACCTCGTCGCCGGCCTCGGCCCAGGCCAGGTCGCCGCGGCGGAGCATATAGTTCACGTGCGCCAGCGTCTCGCTGAAGGCGAA
>DATMZP010000372.1:0-4973 GCA_035573595.1 Hyphomicrobiaceae bacterium | reverse complement strand
ACGACCGGGAGCGTGCCCACACCTACGCCCTGCAGCGGGCGATGCGCGAGAAGAAGTGCGTGAATGTGGACGTGGACCTGGAGCTGGCCGAGGTCACCACCGAGATGTCCCGCATCCGCCGGAATTGACGCACTGGCCCCGCAGGCTCGTGTGCCACACGAATGCCTCAATGATTTCAATGCGCTAGACCGTTAAGGATGTTGCCGCCCAGGCGGCCACCTGCGGTTGACTCCCGGTGCGCCAGATTGCACCTACATGGCTCACGCGCGCTTCGGGGGTACGGGGCTTGTCGCGCGCCGGGGGAGCAATCCCAAAAACCGCAAAGCAACATTGGAGGGATCCAAATTGCGTAGCGTTGTCTTTTTGTCCGGCGCCGTCGGCGCCGGGCTTCTCGCCTGCATGCTCTCGGGGGATGCCGGCGCCACTACCGAGGCTTCGACCGAGGCCCCTGCAGCCGCAGCAACCGTTGCCACGACAACCACGGGCGCCGAGCCCGCCATGGATGCCCCGCTCGGCGCCTTCGACTCCTTCCTGGACCACCTGATGCGGGCGGAATCCAACGGCCGCAACACCGCGGCAAATCCGCGCTCCACGGCGCTCGGGCCGTTCCAGTTCATCAAGTCGACCTTTCTCGACGTGATGCGCCGGCACTTCTCCGCCGACATCGCCCATCTGAACGAGACCGACATCCTGGCGCTGCGTACCGACCGTGGCTTCGCCCGCCGGGCCGCGGCGGCCTTCTCGAAGGAGAACCTGGACTACCTGGCCGATCGGGGCCTCAAGCCGACCTTCGGCCACCTGCGGCTCGCCTTCCTGCTGGGTCCCGTGGGCGCCGCCCGCGTGCTGCAGGCGCCGCCCGCCAGGCCGGTGGCGCGGATCCTCGACGAAAAGGTGGTCGCGGCCAATCCCTTCATGCGGGGCATGCGCGCGGCTGACCTGATCGCCCGCGCCCACCGCGACGTGGGCGCCGCGCCGCCCGCCCCGCGGGTCGCGGAGGTGGTTGCGGCTCCACAGGCCGCCCCCGAAGCGGGCCCCGAAGCGGGAGCGGACACACCCGCGGCGGCTCCGGAGGCCGTTCCCGAAGCCGGTGCGGACAGGCCCGCCCGGCCTGAGACGGGGCGGCCGCAGGCACGCAAAGTCGCCGCCCGCCCGGCTGCCAGGAACGCTGGCCGCGCCGTGGCCGCCCGTTCGCAGCGCGGCCGGGCGTCCTCGCGCACTGCAGTCATCAACGTGAAGTGCAACCCGAAGCACGCGAGTTGCCAGCGCTGGATCGACATGCAGGTTGCCCGTCTGGCCAAGATCGCAGACCGCGCCGAAGCCTCCACCCGCCGCGACCGGAGCGGCGCCTGATCGCTGGGCCGATGGGGTCAACCCTCGCGTCTGACCCCATCGGCCCAGTGTCTCCCATCGGCCGGATGCGCACCCGGCGCGCGCGCAAAACCAAAGTTGAAGCCAGGGAACTTGGCGGTGCTCCCGCCGCGGTTGGCCGATCCGAGGCTCCTCGAGGTTGGGCCGCCAGCGATACCTCTCGCCGGGCTGCGCCGTCGCATTCCCGTCCCATTTCCCCGGCACCGATTAGACAAGGTGACACTTGTGTGTCACACTGCAAGTCCCTTCAACCATGCTCGGAGGGTTAATATGACGCTTGCCGCACATCTTGCGGAGCTGTCCGAAAAGCACCGGCTGTTGGAGATGAAGATCAGGGAGGAAATGGCGCGACCCAGCGCCGACGAGAACCAAATCTGTCAGTGGAAGAGGGAGAAGCTCAGGCTCAAGGACGAGATGGTCAAGTTGGCGCGCAAGAACGGTCAGCTGCGGCACTAGACCGGCGCAAGTACAACTTGCCGGCGGAACGTCGCGGAGGCAGGCTCCTGGATTGCCTCGCAGGAGAGTTTCGCTGCTGCCAGAGTCTTGCTGCTGCCGTTGCGCAGCAGCTTTTTTCATGCGAGGCGGGCTATCGTCGGCGCTGGGTCAGGACAGTGCCGAGCACGATGAGGGCCGCGCCGGCGAGCGTGGCGAGACCCGGCACCTCCGCAAACAGCAGCAGGCCGAAGAGCACGCCCCAGACCAGCGTCACGTAGCCCACGGGCGCGAGCCGCGCCGCCTCGATGCGGGCGAAGGCATGCGCCAGCATGGTATGGGCGGCGACGCCAAGGGTCCCCAGCAGGGCGAACAACAGGGCATCGTTCAGCGCCAGCGGGGTCCACACCCACAATACCGGCAGAGCGAGCAGCAGTGCCGGCCCGAGGTTCTGGAACAGCACGATCTGCGAGAGCGGATCGCGGGTGGCGCGGTGCCGCAGGACAACGATGTTGAGCGCGTAGCCGACGGCGGAGATGAATACCGCCGCCGCGCCGATCGCCGCCTCCCGGTCGAGCCCGCCGCCGCCGACCTTGCCGCCAACGATCAGCAGCATGCCGGCGAAGCCCGCGGCCAGCGCCACGCCGATGCGCCAGTCGAGCCGCTCGCCCAGAAGGCCCACGCCGAGCAGGGCGGTCAGCACCGGCGCAATGAAGCTCAGCGCGATGGCGTCGGCCAGCGGCAGGCGGCCCAGCGCGAAGAAGAAGGTGGTGGCCGTGACCACGATGATGACGGCGCGTACGCCGTTGTGGAGCACGGCCTCGCGTGTGGGCCAGGCGGGCGGGCTCCAGAGCGCGTAGGCGGTGGCGCCTATGAGGCCGAAGGCGAAGCGCAGGAAGGCGATCTGCAGGGCTGGATAGCGCGCCGACAGCAGCTTGATGAACGCGTCCATCAGCGTGAGCAGCCCTTCCGCCGCTACGGCGAGGAGGACCAGGCGGGCGAGCGCGGGGGTGGCCGGGGCTGAGGGCATGGGGCGAGATCGGCCTTGGGGCGGAAGTTTGGGCGAAGCGGCGGGAGGCTTCCGGTTTAACGCGCACGCCACTCCGGCGCGAGAGGCGAAAGCGGATCCTCGACATGCGGCTTGCAGGCGACACACCGGGGAAAAGAGCGCAGGTCCAATCGACGCGCCGGGCGAATCCCTTGAGGCTTGATCTCCAGGAATTCTCGCCGCCGGCGGGGAGGGCCGCGGTGGTCGTTGCCCATTTGCCGGGGGTGCTTGCGAGGGGCGCTGCGGATGGAGCATGGTGCATTGCTGGGACACGTGATCGGATCGCGGCTGCACCCAGCCAGCCGATCATCCTCCCCGGTCCTCAGTGCCTCGCAGACGGCTTGCATCGCGGCGCTGCGCAGGGGCGGTACAGCCTCCCACAGCCAGATCGCTGCAGCCGCGGGGCTGACCCACTACAAGGCGCGCTCGGCCCTGCTGTCGCTCGCCGGCCTCGGGTTGGCCGAGCGGGCGCCTGGCAACCGCTGGCAGCTGACCCATCGCGGCAAGACCTGCAGGTTCAAGACCGTCGCCGACAAGACGCTGGGCGGCGGCGGCAAGCTCGGCCGTGCCGCCAGGCTGGCCTTGCGCGCGCTGGACCGCCCGATGAGCGGAAGCGAGCTTGCCTCGAGGCTCGGGGTCACGCGGCAGCGGGCCGCGCAGCTGATCGCCGACCTGCGCTCTGCGGGGCGCATCCGGATCGGCGACCATGAGCACGTGGTTGGCGTGGTCGCCCGCATGGACGATCCCAGGCCGCTGCTGTCCGGCATCGAGCAGCGCTTCCTCTCGGTCCTTCCGGAGGGCTACGCGACCACGGCCCTCAAGATTAGGGTGGCCGTGAGGTGCAGCGAGGGCACCGTCGCCCGGGCGCTCGGACGCCTCCTGGAGCTTGGCCTCGTCGGCGTCGACGAGAACGCGGCCGGCCAGAAGGTCTATCGCCTCACCGAGGCCGGCTTGGCTCACCCGCAATATCGCGGTGCCGGCGGCCGGCAGGCGGCTCCGCCGAGCCTTCCCGTCCGCTCGGACCGGGTTTGTGCCGTGCTGGGGCTGCTGGCCGAGCGCGGCCAACTCCAGATCACGGACGTCGGCGCCGCCCTCGGCGTGGCGCAGCCCTCCATCAATGCCCTGTTCCAGTATCTGAAGCGCAAATCGCTGGTGCGTAAGGATGGCGAGGAGCGTTACTCCCCCTACGTCCTGACCGAGCGCGGCCGCGAGGTGCTGGCCGAGATGCAGCGCCGGCGGGTGGGGTGACGCGGCGCAGGAGGAGACGGGGATGGACGCCGGCACGAGCCTGCTCGCCAAGGCCGACGGCCGGCGCTTCGGCGCCATCCTCGCCGACCCGCCCTGGCAGTTCCAGAACAAGACCGGCAAGGTGGCACCCGAGCACCGCCGGCTCTCGCGCTACGCCACGCTGACCTTGGACGACATCAAGCAGCTCCCGGTGGCGCAGGTCGCCGCCGACGTCGCGCACCTCTATCTCTGGGTGCCGAACGCCCTGCTGCCTGAAGGGCTGGCGGTGATGCAGGCCTGGGGCTTTCGCTACAAGTCCAACCTCGTCTGGCACAAGGTGCGCAAGGACGGCGGCTCCGATGGCCGCGGCGTCGGCTTCTACTTCCGCAACGTGACGGAGCTGGTGCTGTTCGGCGTGCGCGGCCGCAACGCCCGCACGCTCGCGGCCGGCCGCCGGCAGGTCAACTACCTCTCCAGCCGCAAGCGCGAGCACAGCCGCAAGCCCGACGAGCTCTATCCGCTCATCGAGGCGTGCTCGCCGGGCCCGTATCTGGAGCTATTCGCCCGCGGCGTGCGCGCTGGCTGGACGGCGTGGGGCAACCAGGCGGAGAAGGGCTATCGGCCGACGTGGAGGACGTATGCGAACAATCCCGGCGATGCGTTCGAAACGAGCCCTCCCCGCGCCTAGGCAGCGATGAGCAACTGAATCGGATGGCCGGCATGAGTCCTTCCGCAAGAACCTTCACGCCCAAGCAGGGCCAGTACTTGGCATATATCCACCTGTACGCGCGCCTGCATCGCCGGCCGCCGGCGGAAGCCCGACATCCAGCACTATTTTCGCGTCACACAGCCTTCCGTTCACCAGATGGTGTTGACGCTCGAACGTGCCGGCTTCATC
>DATMZP010000371.1:0-8642 GCA_035573595.1 Hyphomicrobiaceae bacterium | reverse complement strand
GTCGGCAGTCGGGCGTCGGCAGTCGCCCCCGCCGCCACCATTCCCGACTGCCGACTGCCGACGGCGGGTGATCCGGAACGGCGCGGAGGATCGACGGTGCTGGAGCCCTTCCTGCTGCGCGCCCTGCTGTTCGGCCTGGGGCTTGCCATCGTGGCGGCCCCGCTCGGCTGCTTCGTGGTGTGGCGGCGCATGGCCTACTACGGCGAGGCCATCGCCCAGGCGGCGCTCATCGGCGTGGCCCTCGCGCTGGCTCTGTCATTCGACGTGACGGCCGGCGTGCTGATCGTGACGCTCGCCGTCTCGGGCCTGCTCCTGCTGCTGGGCCGCCAGCAGGCGGTGCCATTCGACAGCCTGCTGGGGCTCATCGCCCACGCGGCGCTGGCCGTGGGCGTGATCGCCGCCTCGCTGGCGAGCGGGCGCCAGCCCGACCTCCTGGGCTTCCTGTTCGGCGACATCCTCGCCATCTCCAACGCCGACCTCTGGTGGCTCCTCGTCGGCGGCGCGGTTGCCATGGCCGCGCTGACCGCCATCTGGCGCCCGCTGCTGTCGCTCTCCGTGCACGCCGACATTGCTGCCGCCGAAGGCACGGGCACCGACGGAGTGAGGCTGGTGTTCGTCGCGGTGCTGGCCCTGGTGGTGGCGATTGCCATCAAGATCGTGGGCGCGCTGCTGACGATCGCCTTCCTCATCATGCCGGCTGCAGCCGCCCGCCCCCTGGCCCGCACGCCCGAGCAGATGGCCATCATCGCCGGCGTCTACGGCATGCTGGCCGTGGCCGCGGGCCTGTTCCTGTCCGTCGCGTGGGATACCCCCGCCGGCCCCTCCATCGTACTGGTGCTGGCGGCGCTGTTCACGCTCTCCATCGTCCCATCTGTGCTGCGGCGTTAGCCCCGGTGTCAGACCCTCTGGGTCTGACACCATCGCTCCAACTCCGTCCGTGTAGTGGTGTCAGACCCAGAGGGTCTAAGACGAAACTGACCAACTGGGACGGCGGAGTTCGGCCGGGCACGACATGCAAGCCGCTGCGCGGATTCCCCTCCCCCTTGTGGGGAGGGGTTAGGGGTGGGGGGAATCCCGACATTCGATGTCTGGGGTTTTCCCCACCCTGTCCCTCCCCCACAAGGGGGGAGGGGACGCTGCGGCGCGCTCCGTTTCGTCATCAAGGGTCGGCGCAGCCGGTAGTCGGCTGACGCCATGCTACGCCAGATAGCTCTCGATCAGGCGGCGATAGATCGCTGTCAGCGTCGCCAGGTCCGACACGGGCACGCGCTCGTCCACCTGATGCGCGGTGGCGTTGGTGAGCCCCAGCTCGACCACGGGGCAGCAGGTGCGGATGAAGCTCGCGTCCGACGCCCCGCCGTTGGTGGTGAGCGCCGGGGCGCGGCCGGTGACGCTCTCCACGGCCCGGCACAGCGCGTCGGCCAGCGGCCCTGGCTCCGTCACGAACACCTCATGGGTGCCGGAGAAAGCCAGCGTGAAGCGCGCCTCCAGCTCGCGGGCGACGGCCTCGCAGTGGCCGCGCACCCAGGCCTCGATGCGGCCCCTCGTGTGCAGGTCGTTGTAGCGGATGCTGAAGAGGGCGCGCGCCCAGGCCGGGATGACGTTGCTGGTCCGGCTCGGCACCTCGATGACGGTGGCCTCCACGCTGGAAGGCTGGAACCTGGCCGTGCCGCCGTCGAGCGGCGTGGCGCTCAGCCGGTCGATCATGCGGGCGAGCTTGGGGACGGGGTTCTCGGCCAGGTGGCCGTAGGCGGCGTGGCCCTGCTTGCCGTGGACGGTAAGCTCGACGGTGACGGAGCCACGCCGGCCGATCTTCGCCTCGTCGCCCACCACCTCGGAGCTGGTGGGCTCGCCCACCAGGCAGGCGTCGGGCGCCTCGCCGTTCACCCGCATCCACTCGAGAACCTTCGGCGTGCCGTTGACGCCCGGCCCTTCCTCGTCGCCCGTGATCAGGAACGAGAGGGAGCCGCGCGGCAGCCCGCCGCTGGCCTGGATATAGTCGAGCGTCGCCGCCACGAAGCAGGCGATGCCGCCCTTCATGTCGACGGCGCCGCGCCCGTAGAGCACGCCGTCCACGACATCGGCCGCGAACGGCGGGTGGGTCCAGGCCGATTCGTCGCCCGGCGGCACCACGTCGGTATGCCCGGCGAAGCACAGGTGCGGTCGGCCGGTGCCCAGGCGGGCGTAGAGGTTCTCCACGTCCGGCGTACCTGGGGCGCTGAAGGTGAGGCGATGGCAGGCGAAGCCGGCCGGCTCCAGGAGACCCTGCAGGTACGACAGGGCGCCGCCCTCCCGCGGCGTCACGCTTGGGCAGCGGACCAGCCCCTGGGCGATCTCGAGGGACTCGTGGGTGTGGCTCGGCATGCGGCCTAGGCTAGCGCGCCGGGCGCTCCCGCGTCAGGTGCTTTCGGCCAGCTGCGGCGGGATGCCGTCGGCCGAGGCAGGGGGCCGGTGCGCCGAGGTGGGCGCCTGGCGGATGGCCGAGTCCAGCATCATGATCTTCTGCCAGATCTTCTGCGACATGCCCGAGGCGATGCGCTCGATGTCGCTGACGGCCTCGGTGACCACCGGATCTGGCAGGCTCTGGGCGAACAGCACCGCGACCTTGGAGGTGAGCGACATCATCTCCGAGCAGTAGTCGAGATAGCGCGACAGCTCGTAGGGCGTGAGCGTGCGCGCCGGCGAGGACAACGTCTTGCCGCCCACGATCACCGCCGTGGTCGGGTCCTTGGTGAGCTGGTGCATGTCGATGACGTGCACGATGGCGCGCAGCTCGTGCAGCGCGGCGAGCGCCCGGCGGCGCTTCAGGCGCTGCTCGATGGTGATCATGAACAGCAGGGTGCCGCCCGTCAGCACCACCAGGTTGGCCACCGCCTCGATGCCCTGGAACACCGTGTAGACGCTGTCGGCGGCCGTGCGCGAAAAGTCGAGCTGGCTGAGCACCCACGCCAGCAAGCCGACGCCTCCCGCCGACAAAGCGAAGAGGCCGAGGCGCAGCAAAACATGGCGCCGGGCAATGCGTTGGGCCCGTGCCGAGCTTTCCCCGGCCACGGCAAGCAGCTCGCCACAGACGGCGCCGAGGCCGGCGCTGGGGAAGCGCTCGGTGATGCGCTTCTGCAGCTTGGCGATGGTTTCGACCACCCGCTGCGGATCGAGGGTCAGATCGGGACGTGCACACTCCGTGGAGGTCTCCACCCGAAATCTCCCACCGCTTCAAGTCGCCCTCGGGCCGCGCCAGGCAAGCCTTGCGGGCCGCAGGAATCATCCGCTCAGCCTACGCTGCGCAGATGTCAGTCGCGTAACAGCTCGTTGATGCCGGTCTTGGCGCGCGTCTGGGCGTCTACTGTCTTGACGATCACGGCGCAATAGAGGCCGGGGCCTGGCTCGCCGTTGGGAAGCGGCTTGCCGGGCAGTGTGCCGGGCACCACCACCGAATAGGGCGGCACTTTGCCCACCAGGATCTTGCCGGTGGCGCGGTCGACAATCTTGGTGGATGCGCTGATGAACACCCCCATGGACAGTACCGAGCCTTCGCCCACCACCACGCCCTCCACCACCTCGGAACGCGCGCCGATGAAGCAGTTGTCCTCGATGATGGTGGGGTTGGCCTGCAAGGGTTCCAGCACACCGCCGATGCCGACGCCACCAGAGAGGTGCACGTTCTTGCCGATCTGGGCGCAGGAGCCCACCGTGGCCCAGGTATCGACCATGGTGCCCGTGTCGATATAGGCCCCGAGGTTCACGAACGAGGGCATCAGCACCACGTTGGGCGCCACGTAGGCCGCGCGCCGTACCACGGCGCCCGGCACCGCCCGGAAGCCCGCTGCCTTGAACCTCTCCGCAGTCATCCCGGCGAGCTTCGAGGGCACTTTGTCCCACCAGCTCGCGCCGCCCGGAGCACCGCCGATGGTGGTCATGTCATGGAGGCGGAACGAGAGCAGAACGGCTTTCTTAAGCCACTGGTGAACAATCCATTCCCCGTCCGTCTTCTCGGCGACGCGGGCGTGACCCTTGTCCAGCAGATCGAGCGCGGTCTCGACCGCGGCGCGAATCTCGCCCCCGGTCGCCGGGTTGACGGTGTCGCGCTTGTCCCACGCGGCCTCGATCGTCGTCTGCAACGCTTCGTTTTGCATGGCGCAAGTTTCTGGCTTGGTGAACGCCGCACTGTCAACCAAAAGTGGCCCGGAGCCCGCCGCCGGTGGCCGGCCGACTGCCTACTTTACCTGCACAGGGTGCTCGCTTAGACTCCACCCGTGCTGAAGGGGGTTGGTTTTTCATGACGTTACGTGCACTAGCCTGGGGTGTCTGCGGCCTTGCGACGGCCCTGCTGTGCGCGCCCGTGGCGGCAACAGCGCAGGAGCTGGCGGCCGTCAACGTGCGCCCGCTCTCCCTGCCCTCGGCGCCGCCCAACCTTTCGCCAGACTGCCGCTCCAAGCGGCTCCCCGGCGAGGCCTTCCGCCGTCCACTGCCGGCGCTGCGCCGGGCGGCGCGCGCCAACCGGGCGGTGAAGGTGCTGGCGATCGGCTCCTCCTCCACGGCGGGCGTGGGCGCGTCCTCGCAGGCGGCCACCTACGTGGCGAAGCTGGAGACCTCGCTGGAGGGCACCCTCAAGGGCCTCGACTTCGAGGTCATCGGCCGCGGCCAGGGCGGCGAGGAGGCGCAGGGCGCCGCCGACCGCATGAAGCGCGAGGTGGAGGACGCCAAGCCCGACCTGGTGGTCTGGCAGGTGGGCACCAACGACGCGATCCGCCATGTCAACCTCGATCGCTTCAAGCTGTGCCTCAAGACGACGCTGGCTTGGCTCAAGGACCAGCGCATCGACCTGGTCCTGGTCGATCCCCAGTACGGCGACGCGCTGGCCAAGGACGAGTACTACGGAGAGGTGGTGGGGGCCATCGCCGAGGTGGCGCGCGAGCGCGGCGTGATGCTGGTGGACCGCTTCGAGTCCATGCGCGAGCTGGCCCGCCAGAACGGCGACCGCTTCTACCTGGCAGCCGACAACCTGCACCTGAACGACACCGGCCACCGCTGCACCGCCGAGCAGCTCGCCCGCTCCATCGTCGCCGGCCTGCTCACCGCCGACTCCGACGCCGCGCAGCCGATTTTCTATCCGTGAGAAGGTGTCATACCCTCCGGGTCTGACACCGCTGCCGGGATGACGGGTGAGAGGGTTCCATGCTAACGGGCTCGCTCGGCAGGGCGGCGGGGGCCGCGAGCGAGGCTTTCCATGGCCGATGGTGCGATCCGGCGTGCGCTGATCTCGGTGGCTGACAAGGCGGGGCTCGTCGAGCTGGCCAAGGCCCTCGACGGGCAGGGCGTAGAGATCCTCTCGACCGGCGGCACCGCCAGGGCCCTCCGGGACGCGGGGCTCGCGGTAAAGGACGTGTCGGAGCACACGGGCTTTCCCGAGATGATGGACGGCCGGCTCAAGACCCTGCATCCCCATGTGCACGGCGGCCTGCTCGCCATCCGCGGCAACGCCGAGCATGACGCGGCTGCTGCCGCCCACGGCATCGCCCCCATCGACCTGCTGGTGGTGAACCTCTATCCGTTCGAGGCCACCGCGGCGAAGGGCGCGCCCTTCGCCGACTGCATCGAGAACATCGACATCGGCGGACCGGCCATGATCCGGGCCGCCGCCAAGAACCACGTCGCCGTAACCGTGGTTGTCGATCCGGACGACTACGGCCGGGTGCTGGAGGCGATGCGCAGTCACGGCGGCGCCACCACCGCCGATCTGCGCAAGATGCTCGCCGCCAAGGCCTACGCCCGCACCGCCGCCTACGACGCCGCCATCGGCTCCTGGTTCGCCGACCAGGTGGGCGAACGCGCGCCCCGCTGGCGCAGCATTGCCGGCATTCTGGCGCAGGAGCTGCGCTACGGCGAGAACCCGCACCAATGGGCGGCCTTCTACAAGACGGGCGAGCGCCGCCCCGGCGTCGCCACCGCAGTCCAGCACCAGGGCAAGGAGTTGTCCTACAACAACCTCGGCGATGCCGACGCCGCCATCGAATTGATTGCCGAGTTTGATCCCAGGATCGCGCCGGCGGTCGCCATCATCAAGCACGCCAATCCGTGCGGCGTGGCGCTGGGACCGACGCTGGCCGAGGCCTACCGCAAGGCGCTGCGCTGCGATCCCGTCAGCGCATCCGGCGGTATCATCGCCCTCAACGGCACCATCGACGCCGCCACCGCCAGGGAGATCACTGGCATCTTCACGGAGGTGGTCGTTGCGCCCGAGGCCACCGGCGAGGCCAAGGCAATCTTCGCCGAGAAGAAGAACCTGCGACTGCTCACCACTGGCGCCCTGCCCGATCCGCGTGCCGAGGGGGTGACGTTCCGTTCCCTGGCGGGGGGCTTGCTGGTGCAGTCGCGCGACAAAGCCGTGGTGGACGATTTGACGCTGAAGGTAGTCACGCGGCGCCAGCCGACGCCCCGGGAGCTGGTCGATCTCCGATTTGCGTTCAGGGTGGCCAAGCACGTGAAGTCCAACGCCATCGTCTATGTGAGAGATGGCGCCACAGTGGGCATCGGCGCCGGCCAGATGAGCCGGGTGGACAGCGCGCGCATCGCCGCCCTCAAGGCCGCGGAGGCAGCGAAGGCCGTGGGCGAGGCGGAGCCGCTGACCAGGGGCTCGGTGGTGGCCTCCGACGCCTTCTTCCCGTTCGCCGACGGGCTCCTCGCCGCCGCCGAGGCCGGCGCCACGGCCGCGATCCAGCCCGGCGGCTCGGTGCGCGACGACGAGGTGATCGAGGCCGCCGACGAGGCCGGCCTCGCCATGGTCTTCACCGGCAGGCGCCACTTCCGGCATTGAAATCCACCCGTCATCCCGGAAGCCGAGGCCAAAGGCCGACTATCCGGGACCTCGTAACGCGTGTCGCACGAGATCCCGGTTCGGAGCGCGGCTCGCCTCCGGCGAGCAACGCTCCGACCGGGGATGACGGGTGGTGTGCAATCACTGCACGAAAGGGTTCTTCCAGCCGCCCGGCTGCCGGCGCTCGGGGAAGGCGCTCTCCAGGTAGTCGAGCATCCGGTCGCGGTCGGCGCCCTGCACGTCGGGCATCTTGTGGCGGGTCACCATGAAGTCGAGCGTCTCGTTCCACCGGGAGCGCGACATGCCCTGCGCCGCCACGATCTTGAAACCGTGGCAAGCGGTGCAGAAGTAGAAGGTCTCCTCGCGGTTCGGACCGTCCGGATACTCCTGCGGCTGCTCCTCCGGGGGCCGGTCGCGCTTGGCCTGGGCGATGCTGTCCGGTGCGGGCAGGGCGAGGCACAGCATGACTGCGGCGAGCGCCAGAACGCCAAGCTTGGCGCCCGCCGCAAGTCTCCTCAGGCCCGATGCAGAGGGTGCCGTCATCCGACCAGGATCGCGATCCTGTGCATCGGATTGCCGCCGTAGCCCTGCGGGTTCCAGTTGCCGGCAATGTGCGGCTGCATCGCCCCGCGCGAGTCCGTGGCCCGCGCCCAGATCTCGTAGTAGCCGTCGCTCGGCAGCTTGAGGGCGGCCGTCCACCGCTGCCAGTCGTAGCGGTTCTTGGGCCTGCTCAGGTTGGCGGCCTGCCAGGTGCTGCCGAAGTCGAGCGACACGTGCACCGCCCGCACCGTGTTGTCGCCGGCCCAGGCCGCGCCGCGCAGCGCGATCTCCTTGGTCCCGGCCGCCAGCTTGGTGCCGTTCGACGGGCTGGAGATGATCGAGCGCACCGGCATCGATTCGAGGTCCCTGAAGTTGGCCGGATCGGCGTGGGCGCCCGGCGGGATCGGCCTGATGGCGACGCGGTAGGAGGTGCCGCCCATGCCCTGGCCGTCGTGCACCTTGTCGCGCACCCAGATGCGCGTCAGCCACTTCTGCGACAGCGAGCCGGGCCAGCCGGGGATGACGAGGCGCACCGGGAAGCCGTGCACGTTCTCCAGCGGCTTGCCGTTCATGGCCCAGACGATCAGATTGGCCTCGTCCATCAGCTTCTTCATCGGCACGCCGCGCGACAGAGCCTGCTTCGTGGTGTCGCCCGACAGGTGCGGGTCGGCGCCGAAATGGCCGCTGAACACGGCCGACGGCTTCACGCCCGCAGCCTTCAGCACGTCGGCCACCCGCACGCCCGTCCACTCGGCGCAGCCAGCCCCGCCGTTGGTCCACTGGTTGCCGCGCGCCTGCGGCGTGAAAAACGAGCGGCCGTTGCCGCCGCATTCGAGCACCATGCGGCGCGTGACGGGCGGAAACCTCTTCTTGAGCTCGCCGAGCGTCAGCTCCAGCTTGTTGTTGACCTCGCCGTCGATGGTGATCTTCCAGGCGTCCGCATCTTTAGTCGGCTCCGGGATCAGCCCGTTGTTGCGGATGTAGAACTTGGAGGTGGGCGTCGTCTCGTCATCGAGATGATGCTCGGGCGTCTCGGCCACCAGGGGCTTCTCGCCCAGCACGACAAGGCCGGCATCCTTGCCTGGAAACTGCAGATACTGTGGGCCCTTGGGTGCCGGAGGTGCGCCAGCCGGCGCGTCCTTCTTCTCCTGCGCGAACGCAGCCGGCATCAACCCGGCCGGCATCCTGTCGCCGAACACGATCGGTCCGCCGACCGCGGCACCCATGGCCGCGAGCCCGGCCCCGCCCAGGAATCCGCGCCGCGTCGCATCCGTCCTGCGGCCGAATG
>DATMZP010000370.1:0-5158 GCA_035573595.1 Hyphomicrobiaceae bacterium | reverse complement strand
GCGTGTGCAGCGCCTCGAGCCGCGCGTCATGGCCGCGCAAGAGCATGACGAGCGTCGTCCTGATCCGCTCCTGGTAGATCAGATAGAACAGAAGCGCGCCGAAGAAGAGGACAAGCTGGCCGGCCGCGGGCATCAGCACGCCGACCGTGGCGGTAACCACGTTGGCGGACGGCTGCTCCACTTTGATCGCGCCCGGCTCGCTGCTGGTGATCGAGCCGAGGGTCTTCTTTATCTCGTCCAGCACGGCAAGGGGCTGGCTCATGGTCTGGAGCTTCTCCTGCAGGATCAGCCGGAGCTCGGTGACCCGGCCGAGCCAGCTCGACGCCGGGGCCGCCAGCAGCAGCAGCACGCCCAGGATGACCGCAATCGAGGCGGCCGTGAGCAGGATAGCCGACAGCACGCGCGGCACGTTCCGCTCCTGCATGAGCTGCACGACGGGCAGGAGGACGGTGGCAATCACCCAGGCGAGCAGGACGGGCACCAGCACCGGCTGGCTGACCTGCGCGCTCCAGAGCAGGGCGAGAATGAAGAGCCCGATGGTGGCGACCTGGGTCGCCCGCCTCCAAAGGTCGGTGTTCGCCGGGGCGTCGGCGCCCTGCCGGGGCGGCGGAGACCCGCCATGCTCCGGCTGTGGCCGGTCGGGGGTATCGGACGGCGCCTTTCGCGCGCGTGAGGTCGCCTGCGCCATGGTTCACGCCAACGCCGTTCCACCTGGCTCGCCAGGTCATCGACTGGAACGCCCGCGTTCAAGCCCGGTTCCCCGGACGCACGGTGGCCGGGGCTATCCTCGCCCTGCCGCGGCATGCTCGATGTCTTCTTTCGAGGGAACTGAAGCCTGCCGGTTGGAGGGCCGCGCGGCGGGCTCGGTGCCTGTGGCGCGTCCCGTCGCCGTCGGGTCGCTGGCCGGGAAGGTCATCTCGATGGCTTCGTCCACCTTGCGGTCGCACGCTTCAGCCGGGTCGTCCCGCTTCAGCTCGGGCTCGACCGCCTTGCGCGAGCCTTCAGCCGGCGGCATCGGGGAGGCCGCCGCCGCGGAGGCGTGGCGCGCTTGGGGACGCTTGCGGGCCATCTCGCTCTACGCCCGCGCCATTCCGCCGCCGGACTGCGAGTGCTGGCCGCCGGGCTCGGAGATACCGCAGAGCGCCTCGGCCGCAGGCCGGTCCTGGCTGCCCGTCTGGGCGATGTCGCCGAGGGAGAGAATGCCCACGAGCCGCTTGTTGCGATCGACCACGGGCAGCCGCCGAACCTGGATGTCGGCCATGTTGACGGCAACGTCGTTGATGTCCTGGTCGTCGAAACAATAGCAGACGTCGGAGCTCATGATGTCCCGGATCGGCGTATCCGGCGCCTTGCCCGCCGCCACCGCCCGCACGGCAATATCCCGGTCCGTGATCATGCCCACCAGCCGGTCGTTCTCGCCGACCGGGAGGACGCCGGCATCAAGCTGCGCCATTGTCTGCGCCGCCTGACGGATGGTCTCGGCTGGGTTCGCGACGCGGACGTCGCGCGTCATGGCTTCGCTCACCTTCATGGCTCGGTCCTTTCCAGTGCTTGTTGGGATCGTTCCGATCGTTCGGTTTCCAGTGGCTGCAAATCGGTTGCGCGCTCCGGCCAGCCCCGGTGGAACTCATGACTCTGCTCCCGCGCTGGAGGCCCGCCAGCGCCCTCATGTCAGCGTCCCTATGCCCGAACGCCTTTCCTGCGGCCGGGTTCCGAAACGCGGGGCGCCATCTGCGGGTTTATCCAGCAGCCGAGCTTAAGCTGAACATCATCGGCGTCGGCGTCTTGCTTCAATGAGGCCGCGGCGGTGAGGCCGCCCTCGGTCCAAGCACGCCTATACAGCGTCGCCGGTGGCCATTCATAGCTCCAATGAGGCCGCGGCGGTGAGGCCGCGGAAGAGCAGCACTCGCTTCCAGAAGGGCGCGGTCTGCGGATCTGGCACTCCCTTGGGCTCGGGCGCCGTTTGAGCACCGGGAGACGCAGCCTCGGCTTCATGTGCTCCAGGAGGCCCAGGCGCACCCTCGGTTGCGGGCGCCCCTTGGGGCACTGAAACGGACGTAACCTCGGACGCGGCGCGCTGCGCCATCGGAGCAATTCCACAAATTGAATACGTACCCTTTGGAATGCATCGAAGCGGGAAACGGCGGCCTTGTCCAGAGAGTGTCGGCGGATGATTTTTCGGCTGATGAGTGTTCGAGGGCGTCCTGCTGAAAACCGGAACGCGCATGCCGAAGACCACCTGGTGCCAGGGCGACTTCCGGGCGCGTCTCCGTTGGATCTCAACGCGACCTGCCGTGCTACCGCCCACCGCGCAAGTTCATGAACTTCACCCGGGCCGAGCCTGTCGTACCTTCGGGCTGATGCACGAAGTCCATGCTTGGCTTTCGCACGTTCTATCCCTGGGTGGCACCTGCAAGCGATGCGCCCACAATCTTTACATTGCACGGCTTCAGCCCTTGTCAAACGAGGGGCGGCGGCTCTTCTGGGGTTGACCCGTAAGAGCCATCGGTCGCGGGGCCTGCGGACCTTGCGCGAAACTTTCCGATCGGTCCCTCATTGAACTGTGACCCCGCTCGGAGGAAGCCACGTGGACCCTCGCGACCGTTACTGGCGGACCATTGCCGCCCTTGCCCTCCTCCTCTGCGCCCTCCTCCTGGGGGATCGCTATGTGCGGGCCTATTTCCTGTCGGCCACAGCCCCGCGGGAGACGGCGCCGCGCACAGACTTCGCGGGCGAGGAGGCCCGCACAACGGCGCTGTTCGCCAAGACGGCGCCGAGCGTGGTGGCCGTGTATGTGCGCAAGGCCGGCGGCCTCAGCTCGTCGGGCGGCCTGGGAACCGGCTCGGGCTTCGTCTGGGACAAGGCGGGGCACATCGTCACCAACAACCACGTGATCGAGGAGGCGACCGAGATCGGCGTCGCGCTGGGCGGCGAGCAGCCGCTGCCGGCGCAGCTGGTCGGCACCGCGCCGTGGGCCGATCTCGCCGTCCTGAGACTGACCGACCCGCCCGACGACCTGCAGCCGATTCCCATCGGCACCTCGTCCGACCTCGCAGTGGGTCAGTACGTCTATGCCATCGGCAATCCATTCGGCCTGTCACGCAGCCTGACCACCGGGATCATCAGCGCCCTCGACCGCCGCCTGCCGACCGCGCCCGGCCGCGAGGCAGCGGGCGTGATCCAGACCGATGCGGCCGTGAACCCCGGCAACTCCGGCGGCCCGCTGGTGGACAGCTCCGGGCGGCTGATCGGCGTGAACACGGCGATCCTGGCGCCCACCGGCTCGTTCACCGGCGTCAGCTTCGCCATTCCAGTGGACACGGTGAACCGCATCGTGCCGGAGATCATCCGCGACGGTCACGCCCGGCTGCCCGGCATCGGGTTCGTGCCGCTGCCTGAGGAGGTCGCCCAGCAGAACGGCATCCGCGGGGTGGCGGTGCAGGCGGTGCCGGCAGGCGGCCCCGCCGCCCAGGCGGGCCTCGTCGGCATAGACGGGAGCGGCCGGCTCGGCGACGTGATCGTGGAGGCGGAAGGCAAGCCGGTCGCCACCCTGGCCGACCTCGCCGCCGTGCTGGAACAGGTCGGCATCGGCAACAAGGTGCGCCTTACGCTCTCCCGCGGCGGCTCCCGCCGCGAGGTGGTGGCCACGGTGCAGGACATCAGCCCGCGCAACCGGCCGCGTTGAGGGGGCCAGCCCCTTTACCGTAAGTCGGCCATTCAATGGCTTGCCCCGAACGATGCTCCCCCGATCATTCCTTCCACGACGAAAGTGGGGTCCTGTTTGATGCGTCGCGCTGGATCGGCCGCCAGCCAGGCCATCGCAGCAGGCCCAACCCACAGCGATCGATCAGGCTTGCTGGGGCTTGCAGGCGTCGATGGTTTGCCCGTTGTCCCTGGAAGCCTTGGGTTGCGCCAGCGAACCACTGAGCTTGTGTAGGTCCGCTGGACGGCGCGGCGTAGCAACCTATATCGACATTCCACGTTCGCCGCGGTTGTCTTCTGAGCCAGCTCAGTTGAGATCGCGAAGCGTCCTTCCGTGATCATTGTTCCAGTAACCTGGCTTCTTAAGAATTGAATGGTCGCGTACTCTCCCCTGCAGTACCAGTCGTTGCGCGCCGCGATGAACTCTGCCGGCAGCTCTGCCAGATCCTCGGGGGACCAGATAATCACGGACCAGCCGACAGCCGACAGATTTCGGGTTGTCGGTGGGGTGGCCGTCTTCCACCGTGGACCATCGACGAGAAGCACCGTTGGATCATGTAGCAACCGGGCTACGAGGCTGGATTCGTCATTCGGATGCATCACGAAGCGAAGTTGGCTCTTCACGGCTGCCAGCTCCCTGGTCTGCGCGCTTCTTCGCCAAAGAGATCGGCGAGCCTAGTCTAGGCAACTGCAGGAGGCTCCGTCCCAGTGCGAGAGACGGCGGCGAGGAGGTCGGCGAGGGCGTCCGCCTCGCTCTTGCCGGAGGTGTCCACCGTGGCATCGGCCTTGGCGTAGAGCGAGGCGCGGCTCTCCAGGATGGCCTTGAGGTCATCCATGGCCTGCGGGCCTTCGGACATCGGCCGCAGATCGCCCTGGGCCAGAACGCGGCCCATGTGCTCGTGCGGCCTGGCGCTCAGCCACACCACGAAGCACGACGACAGCAGCAGGTCGTAGGTGGCGGGCTCCGTCACCAGGCTGCCGCCGGTGGCGATCACCACCCGGTGGAAGCGGCCGATCACCGTCTCCAGGCATTGCCGCTCCAGGCGCCGGTACGTGGCTTGGCCGTGGGTGGCGAAGATCTCGGACAGCTCCATGCCGCTCGCCCGCTCCACCTCGCGGTCGAGCTCCACGAACGGCACACCGAGCGTCTCGGCCGTCCGTTGCCCCAGCGTGGTCTTGCCGGCGCCGCGCAGACCGACGAGGGCGATGCGGCCGTGCACCGCGCGGGCATTGCCGAATCGCTCCCCAAGGAGCCGGCGCGCCTCGGCCAGCTCGGGCGACGACAGCCGCTCCAGCTGGTGGATCGTCAAAGTCAGGTCGAGCGGCGGGTCGGACTGGTCGCTCACGAGCTGGGCGACCTGCGAGCCCAGGGCGTCGGCAATCTGGAGCAGGACCAGCAAGGACGGGTTGCCGGCCCCCCGCTCCAGGTCTGCCAGGTAGCGCTCGGATACGCCCG
>DATMZP010000369.1:0-2131 GCA_035573595.1 Hyphomicrobiaceae bacterium | reverse complement strand
GAGGCCGGCCCCCCGGACCTGCCCCATTGCCCCGAGTAGGCATTAGGAATCGGCCGGATGCAATCGGCAAGGTCCTGGCGGCAAGGTCCTGGCGGCAAGGCCCCGGCGGCAAGGCCTGGGCGTCGTGGGCTACCGGGGACGCGGGATGACACGCGCTCAGGGCCTCCGCCCCCGGGTGCCTTGCCCGCCCTCGCCGGCGCGCCGGGATGCGCTCCACGCGGCCTGGTAGATCTCGCGCGTCTTGGCCCGCACGGCCGTCTCCGTGTACTCCCGCACCACCTTGCGGCGTGCAGCCGCACCGGCGCTGAGCTGCAACGCCCGGTCCGCCGCCAGGGTCGCCAGGGCATCGGCGAGCGCAGCGGCATCCCCCGGCGGCACGATCAGGCCCTCGAGGCCGGGCCGCACGAACTGCCGGCAGCCGGGCACATCGGAGGCGACGATCGGCCGACCGCAGGCGGCGGCCTCCAGCATGGCGCGCGGCATGCCGTCGCCGCCCAGCGCCGGCACGACGGCGATGTCCGCCGCCCGCCAGACGCCGACGATGTCGTCGGTGCGCCCGTGCCAGGCGACGCCGGGATCCCGGCTCCAGGCCCCCAGCTGCTCCTTCGGGATGGCCTCGCGACTACCGGAATCGGCATCGCCGTAGAGGGCGATCTCCAGGTCTATGCCGCCGGCCCGCAGCCGGCGCTGCGCCTCAATGAGCACGTGCACGCCCTTCGAGCGGATCATGCGTCCGACATAGGCGACGCGCGGCACCGCGTTGCCCGGCGCCGCAAGCTGGGGATAGCGCGCCGGGTCCACGCCGGCCCCGGGCAGGATGGCGGTGCGCTCCGCCACGGCCGCGCGGGCGGCGATCATCTCGGCGACGTCATCGCTGTTCTCGGCGACCAGCCAGGCGTTGTGGCGCCGCGCACAGCGCCACAACGCCACGTGGGCGAGAACGCGCAGGAGCAACGCCAGCGGCGAGCGCGCGTAGCCCAGATACCCGCGTCCGGTGAGGTGCTGGATCACCGCCGCCGGCCGGTGGGCGGTCCTGGCGAGCGCCAGGCTGGTCATGACCATGGATTGCATGGCGATGGCGTGCACCGCGTCGGGCCGCTCCGCATCGATGAGCTGCGCAAGCTCGTCCCGCACCGCCCTGAGCTGGCCGAAGCTCAGCGAGCCGCGCTGCATGTCGAAGGCGCGCGTCTCGACACCCAGCGCGTGCACGTCGCCAAAGCGGCCGCTCGGCCGGGTCGCGACGACGACCGTGCCGGCCAGTGTCCTCAGCTCGGACAGGAGCGGAACGAAATGCGACAGGGCGAACCAGTCCTCGGTGATGACGACCAGCACCTTGCCCCACGGACGGGCGGTGCCCGCAAAGGTCAGCGTCGGCCGAGCCTCCCCCTGCATCTCGCCTCCTGGCTAGCGGTGGACCGGGACCACCAAGCAACTACGTGCGGCAGAACAGAACGAGAAGCAATATTCCGCCCAGGCGATTTGCGTGGATTGCGGGCGCGGAGTCACCCGTCGGGCACGGACGAGGCAACGCGAGCTGCGACGGGCGAGAGGTGGAGCGCGCGCCGAAGGGCATGCTGCGCCAGTCCGGGGTGCAGGACCGCACACAGCTGGCCCAGTACAACGTCTGCCGGCTGGTGGATCGCCTGGAGCGTGAAGGTCTGGTGGAGCGGCACCAGTGCCAGCTTGACGGACGCAACAATGTTCTGGTCATAACGGCCAAGGGGCGCTCCGCCGCGCCATGTGGCCGGCCTACGCGAAGGCCATCGGCGAGCATTTCAGCGCGCGCCTCAGCCAGGCTGAAGCTGAGCAGCTGGTGCAGCTGATGGGCAAGCTGGTGCCCGGCTGAGGCCCGGCTGTACGGCCAAGTCCGATCATGTGTAGGATGCGGGCCGATCGAAGGGCGGGCCAGGGGTACGAGAGTTTCAAGGAAGGGACCAGCGACAATGAGCGGAACCGCCGCGGCGTTCGACCTCCCGGCCGGGACGTTGATGAAGGGCAGGCGCGGCCTCATCATGGGCGTGGCCAACAACAGGTCGATCGCCTGGGGCATCGCCAAGGCGGTGGCGGCGCAGGGGGCGACGCTGGCCTTCACCTACCAGGGCGACGCGCTGAAGAAGCGGGTCGAGCCGCT
>DATMZP010000368.1:0-6621 GCA_035573595.1 Hyphomicrobiaceae bacterium | reverse complement strand
CATCACCGGCCAGGCGCCGGCGGCGCGGGCGGCGAACGCCACCGGCTCGGCGCGGCGGTCGTCGGCGTTGATCACCACCCAGGCGCCGCGGGCGAGCAGGCGGAGGATGCGCAGCTTGGCGTCGAAGTAGGCGGGGACGGTGCGGTGGTAGTCGAGGTGGTCGTGGCCGAGGTTGGTGAAGGCCGCGGCCTTGAGGCGCAACCCGTCCAGTCGGTGCTGGTCGAGGCCGTGCGAGGAGGCCTCGAGTGCCAGATGCGTGATGCCGTCCTGGGCCAGCTCGGCCAGCGTCCTGTGCAGCGTGACCGGATCGGGGCTGGTGAGACTGCCATAACGCCGCTCACCCGACGTGATGAGGCCGATGGTGCCCAGCGAGGCCGCCCCGTGCCCCAGCGCGGCGAAAATCTGGCGCGTGAAATCGGCCACCGAGGTCTTGCCGCTGGTGCCCGTCACCGCAACCGCGGTCTCCGGTTGGGTGCCATAGAAACGCGCCGCCATCAGCGCCAGCGCCCGGCGCGGCTCGGCCGATACGAGCAGTGGAACCCGCGCCGGGACCTCGACTTGCGTCCCAGCCTCGGTCAGCACCGCCGCCACGCCCTTGGCCACGGCCTCGGCCACGAAGCGGCTGCCGTCGGCCTTGGAACCACGCAGCGCCGCGAACAGCCATCCCGGCCGCACCTCGCGGCTGTCGGCCGTGAGGCCGGCGATCGAGACCTGATCGTAACCGGAGGGAGCGGCGGTCTCCGGGCCGACAAGCTTATCCAGGTTCATTGCGCCTCGATCGGCTCCCTCGCCGGGTGATCCATTGCCGGCCCGCGCGGCTGCTTCTTATTGCGCCTCCGGCGGGGCGTCAAACGCGGGCGTTCCCGGCGCCGCCTGATGCGCCTGCACCAGGCGCGGAAGCACGCCCAGCAAGGGAGCGATGCGCTCCACAACGCGCGCCGTCACCGGGGCGGCATTGACGCCGGCCGTGATGCGGCCCCGGGTCTCGCCGGTGCCCTGTGGCTCGAACAGCATCACCAGGGTGACGTAGCGCGGCGCCTCCATGGGAAACGCGCCGAGGAACGAGGAAATCACCGACTTCTCGCGGTAGCCGCCGCGGCCCGGCATCTCCGCCGTACCGGTCTTGCCACCGACGCCGTAGCCCTCCGCCTCGGCCCTCCGCCCGGTACCCGCCTTGTGCGTTACGCCCAGCCGCATCAGCTCGCGCAGGCCGGCGCTGGTGGTCTCGCTCACGACGCGCTCCGCCTTCGGCGGCGCATCGGCGCGCAGCAGCAGCGTGGGCGTCAGCTTCTCGCCGCCGTTGACCACGGCGGCAGCGGCCGCCGCGAACTGCAGCGGCGCCACCGCCAGGCCATGGCCGTAGGCGATGGTGATGGTCTCGGCACGCCCCCAGGAGTCCGGCAGTTGCGGCGGCGCCACGCTGCCGGCCTCGGTGCGCATGGGCTCCAGCAGCCCCAGCTTCGCCAGGAAACTGCGCTGCCGCTCGGTGCCGGCCTGCAGCGCCAGCATGCCGGCGCCGACGTTGGAGGAATAGAGGAACACCTCGCGCACGGTGAGCGGCCGTCCTTGCGGGTAGTGGTCCTTGATGACATGGCTCCCCACCCGCAGCGGCTGGCGCACATCCAGGACCGTATCGAGATCGGCGAGGCCGAGCTCCAGCGCCAGCGCAACGGTCAGGATCTTGTAGACCGAGCCCAGCTCGAAGGTCCCGTTGGTGAGCCGGTCGATCAGCTCCGCGTCGAGCAGGTCCGCGGCCCGGTTGGGGTCGACCTCGGGCAGTGACACGGCCGCCACGATCTCCCCGGTGCGGGCGTCGAGCACCAGCCCGACCGCCGCCACCGCGCCGAACTGCGCGAGCCCGCGCCGCAGCTCCTCGGCAACGGCGTGCTCAACGCCGATATCGAGCGCCAGCCGCACCGCTGGCCGCAAATTGCGCTCCGCGCCCCGCGCCGGCTCCGCCAGGCCCTCCTCGTCGATCATGCGCTCGATGCCGGCGAGGCCGCGATTGTCCACGCTGACTGCGCCCAGCACGTGGCCGCCCAGCGGACCCAGCGGGTAGAAGCGCCGCAGCTCGGTGCGGAACCCCAGGCCCGGCAGGCCCAGCTCGTGCACCGTCTGCGCCTCCCTGGAGCCGAGACCGCGCGCCAGCCAGACGAAGCGCCGGCTCCGGTCGGCGAGCGTCCTGCGCAGCTCGGCCGCGTTGAGGCCGGGGAGCACGCCGGTGAGCTTCTCGATGACCTCGTCGAGATCGAGAATGATCTGCGGATCGGCGAACAGCGAGTTGACGGCGCGGTCGGTGGCCATCAGCCGGCCGTTGCGGTCGACGATATCCGGCCTTGCCCACGCGGTCGGCGCCGCCTCCGCCATCGTCAACCGCAGCCGCGGGGCGCTCTGCAGCGCCAGCCGGACGAGCTGGGCCGCAACCGCGGCGAAGGCGAGAAGCAGCGCCGTCAGCGCCAGCAGCGCACGCACCCGCAGCGCACGCGCCCGCAGCCCCGGGGCCGCCGGGCGCCGCGCGGGGCGCACCACGCCATCGAAGCCGGGGCCGATGCTGTCGCTGGAACGCATCGGCGCCTCACCGCTGACGGGTGGCCGCGACCGGAGCCTCCGCCACGGCGGGCGGGCTCGCGCCAAGGCGCAGGTACTGGCGTGGGCCGATGGGGGCGAGGCCGAGAGCGCGGGCCATGGGCTCGATACGCTCGGGGCGCGAGAGGTGCGCGTGCTCGCCGTTCAACCGCGCGATCTCGCCTTCCAGCTTGTCTACGCTGCGCTGCAGCCCCTGCACGCGCGCCTCCATGCGCCGCGTATCGTACTTCAGGACGTAGAGGGCAAAGGCGCTGGCGAGGGCGAGGAGGAGCAGGATGAGGTTGAGCGTCCGATGCATGTTCGCGACGGGGTCGGACCCCTCGCCTCCGCCGTTCGAAAGGGGTCAGACCCCTCGCCTCCAGGCTTCAATCCAGACTCAGCCGTCCGATGCGAGGGGTCTGACCCCGCCTGACCGCCGTTCGAAGGGTCAGACCCCATTCCCGCTTACCTCACCGCGTCCAACGGCCAGGGTGGCGCGGAGGTCCGCACCGCCCCGCGCAGCCGCGCCGACCGCGCGCGCGGGTTGGCGGCGATCTCGGTCTCGGCCGGGCTTACCGGCTTCGGGTTAACGAAGCGGAAACTGGGCTCGCGCTCCGGCGGCGCACCTGGCGGCAGGTGGCGCGAGCCCCCTTCCCGCCTGCCCGCCCGCGCCTGCAGGAACCGCTTCACCACGGCGTCCTCCAACGAATGGAACGTCACGACGGCGAGCCGCCCCTCGGGCCTGAGGACCCGCTCCGCCGCAGCCAGGCCCTGCGCCAGCTCGCCCAGCTCATCGTTCACATGGATGCGCAACGCCTGGAAGGTGCGCGTGGCCGGATGCCGTCCGCCGACCTTGCCGCGCCCCAGCACCCGCTCCACGGTCTCGGCCAGCTCCAGGGTGCGCGTGTACGGCCGCTCGCGCCGCCGCGCCACGATGGCCCGCGCAATCGCGCGCGAGCGGCGCTCCTCGCCGAGCTGGAACAGGATGTCGGCAATGTCGGCCTCCTCGGCCTCGTTGACGATGTCGGCGGCGGTCGGGCCGGTGCCGGACATGCGCATGTCGAGCGGGCCGTCGGATTGGAAGGAGAAGCCGCGCTCCGGGTCGTCCAGCTGCATGGACGAGACGCCGATATCGAGCACCACGCCGTCGGCGGGCGCGAAGCCGGCGTCCCCGGCCAGGCGCTCCAGCTCGCTGAATCGGCCTTCCACCAGGGTCAGCCGCCCGGCGCTCTTCTCCGCAAGGGAACGGCCCCCGGCCACGGCCGCCGGGTCGCGGTCGATGGCGAGCACGCGCACGCCGGGCGCCGCCTTCAGCAGCGCCGCGGTATAGCCGCCGGCGCCGAACGTACCGTCTATGACGCATTGACCGTCCTGGGGCGCCAGCGCCGCCAGCACCTCCGCCAGCAGCACGGGAACATGCGCCCGCGCTCCCCCGCGGCTCCCCTCGGGCCTCGGGGTGCCGCCGCGCGCCGTCATTTCCGCGCCGCTCCCGCGCCGCCGCTTCCCGGCTCGGGGGCAGTGCCAGCCTCGGGCGCAGATTCAGGGGCAGATTCAAGTTCAGACTGGCGGCGCGTGGCGCCAAACAGCCGGCGGTGGTCTCTCACCTTCTCGCGGGCGGCGGTGCGCCGGGCCTCGAAGCGCGCGGGCTCCCACATCTGAAACTTCTGTCCGAGGCCCACGAAAGCAACGTGGGTCGAAAGGCCGGCGTGGGCGCGAAGCGTCTCAGGAAGCACGATACGTCCGTCCTGGTCGATGGCGAGCGTGTGCACGTCACCATAGAGCGCGACAGACAGCTCGTCCCGCTCGTCCGAATAATCCGGCAGGCCGTCGAGAAGCCGGTCGATATTGTGCGCAAGCCTTTGGCCGCCAGCATCCAGGGCCGGAGCGTCGAGCGAGGGGTAGCAGTAGATGCCGCCCCCGGCATAGCCGTCGCGATCGAGGACCGCCCGGAAGGGCGCAGGCACGGACACACGCCCCTTGGCGTCGATCTTGTTGATGAATGTTGAAACAAAGCGGTCCATCCCCGTTGCTCGAGCTTGCCCCGACGCCGACCAGCTACGCTCTGCTTCTGCGACCCGACGCGCCTGACCGTCCGCTCCCCCTCGAGCGCCTCAACGATTCCGGCATGGTTACGCTGGGTAGTGGCGGGATGACATGGGCTAGTATGGGTGTCAATGGGCTGTTCTGGGTAAATGCGGCGAGACTGTGGAGAGGCTGTGGAGAACGACGATGGACCGATTGATATTGCCTGGACACCATCGGGACACCATCCGGCCCGCCGCCACAGTTGGGGGGCAGGGTGGCGGCAACTCGACGAACCATGGGGGAAACGCATGTCGCGTCTGATTGCGCTCACGGCCTTGCTGCTGGTGGGCGTGCTGCCGGCCCAGACACCGGCCTGGGCCCAGGAGCTGATCGCCAAGAAGCAGGCCTTCGAGCTGGCGTCGTTCACGACCCAGTCCGGGCGTTCGCTGAAGAACGTGAAGGTAGGCTGGGAGGGCTACGGCACGCTCAACGCCGACAAGTCCAACGCCATCCTCATCTGCCATTTCTTCTCCGGCAACGGACACGCCGCCGGCAAGTACGCGGAGGCCGACAAGGCGGCTGGATACTGGGACGCCATCATCGGTCCCGGCAAGGCGATCGACACGAACAAGTACTTCGTGCTCTCCAGCGATACGCTGGTGAACCTCAGCCCTGCCGATCCCAGCGTGATCACCACGGGGCCCGCCTCCATCGATCCCGACACCGGCAAGCCCTACGGCTACCTGAGCGCCCAGAACGAGAAGGGCTTCCCCATCGTCAGCATCCGTGACTTCGTCGAGGTGCAGAAGCGTCTGGTCGACAGCCTCGGCATCAAGAAGCTCGTCATGGTGGCCGGCGCCTCCATGGGTGGCCTGCAGACCTACGAATGGGCGGCGACCTATCCGGACATGGTGGGCCGGATCATGGCCGTGGTTGCCTCCGCCGAGGCCGACGCCGGGCTCTCGGAATGGGTCGACATCTGGGGCATGCCGATCCGCCTCGACCCCAAGTGGAACGGCGGCGACTACTACGGCAAGGAGCCGCCGCTCGCGGGGCTCGCGCAGTCGCTCAAGATCGTGACGCTGCACGCGCAGACCAATGCCTGGGCCACGGCTGCCTTCGGCTCCAAGTGGGCCAAGGACGGCGAGAGCCCGCGCGCGTCGTTCTCCAACCGCTACCTGGTGGAGGCGGCGCTCGAAGCCGCCGGCGCCGGGCGCGCCAAGACCTCCGATGCCAACAGCTTCCTCTACCTGGTGCGCGCCAACCAGCTGTTCGCCGAGGGCGCCGCCGACCGCCTCAAGGCCATCAAGGCACCCGCGCTCATGCTCTACAGCCCCGGCGACCTGGTGTTCCCCGCCGACAGCGTGAAGCGCACCGCCGAGGCCATCAAGTCCAGCGGCACCCCGGTCGAGCTGATCGCGCTGGAAGGCAACCGCGGCCACCTCGACGGCGTGGTCAGCCTGAAGCAGGCCGAGAAGTAGGGCGATGGCGCCCCTCAGGGGCGCCGTGCAGGTCCCTCTCCCCGCGAAACGGGGAGAGGGAGGCGCGCGGTGGTCGCCGACACCTAATACCTGAACTGCTCCGACAGGATGCGCTCGTCGAGGTTGTGGCCGGGGTCGAACATGAGAAACAGGTCGATGCCGCTGGCCTGCTCGACCTCCACGCGCGTCACCGCGCGCGTCTCGGTGTGGTCGGCCACGGCGCTGACGGGGCGCTTGTCGGCCTCCAGCACGTCGAACTGGATCTTGGCCTCGTTGGGCAGCAGCGCGCCGTGCCAGCGCCGCGGCCGAAACGCGCTGATCGGCGTCAGCGCCAGCAGCGGCGCGTTGATCGGCAGGATCGGCCCGGCCACCGACAGGTTGTAGGCCGTGGAGCCGGCCGGTGTCGCCACCAGCGCGCCGTCGCAGATCAGCTCCTCGAGCCGCACCTTGCCGTCGATGGAGATGCGGAGCTTGGCGGCCTGGTGCGTCGCGCGGAACAGGTGCACCTCGTTGATGGCGAGGCCAACGTGCACCTTGCCCGCCCGGTCGA
>DATMZP010000367.1:0-6454 GCA_035573595.1 Hyphomicrobiaceae bacterium | reverse complement strand
TGCTCGACGACAACGTCGGTGATGTTCTCGGGCGTGTATTCGCGCATGGATGTCTCTCCCCTGGGCGACAGTCGCTTGTGGCCGGCATCCTGGGCGATGGAGCGCGGGGCGGAGGCTGGCTCAACCGACCATCCCTGCAGTCCGCAGATGCCTCGTCGACAATTTCTACCACGGCACGGTCATCCAAGCCGCGCGAGATTGTCAAGCGAGGGCATCAGACCGATCAGACCGGGGCCCGCTCGCCGGGACGTCGGTAAGCGGATATTGGCATTAGGATGCCGCCTCGCGTATTCTCATGCCGGCGGCCGAGCAAAAGCCGGCTGTCCGGCAGAATAAGAGCAAGCTCAGGGGAGGCACTCAGATGCGACGCCTTGGACGTTCCACAGCTCAAATGTCAGCCGCGATCGGCCTGGCGGCCATCGCCATGGCCACGCCGCTGGCGTGGGTCGATGCCCAACAGGCCCCGCGGCCGACCAGCGGCCCCGAGGCCAACCCGCTCGACACCTCGAAGGCGCTGATGGCCAAGACCAAGCAGAGCCTGAACCTCAAGCCGCACGCGGCGCCCCTGACGATCACGCCGCGCGAGAAAATCCCGCTCGACAAGATCAAGGTTCCCGCCGGCTTCAAGGTGGAGCTGTGGGCACACGGCATTCCGGGGGCGCGCACGCTGAGACGCGGCGACAAGGGCACGATCTTCGTCGGCAGCCGGGTGATCGGCAAGGTCTATGCGGTCACCGACAAGGGCGGGGAGCGCAGCGTGAAGACCATCGTGGAGGGGCAGAAGATGCCCAACGGGCTCGCCTTCCAAGACGGCGCGCTCTACGTCATGGCCATCGACAAGGCGCTGCGCCTCGACGGCATCGAGGACAAGCTCGACAGCCCTCAGGTGACGGACATCAGCGACAAGATCGACCTGCCTGAATCGACGCACCACAACTGGAAGTACGCCGCCATCGGGCCGGACAAGAAGCTCTACATCGCCATCGGCTCTCCGTGCAATGTGTGCGAGATCAATACGGGGCTGCACGGCCAGATCCGGCGTCAGAACCTCGACGGCTCCAACATCGAGATCGTCGCGCGCGGCGTGCGCAACTCCGTGGGCTTCGACTGGCACCCGCAGACCAAGGAGCTGTGGTTCACGGACAATGGCCCGGACTGGGAGGGCAACTTCGGACCGGAGGACGAGCTGAACCGCGTTGCCAAGAATGACGAGGGCGCCTTCTACGGCTTCCCCTACTGCCACGCCCAGGGCATTCCCGACCCCACGGTCAAGCGGCCCGGCGCCTGCGTCGGCGTGACGATGCCGGCCGTCACCACCGGGCCGCATGCAGGCACTCTCGGCATCCGCTTCTACGCCGGCAGCATGTTCCCGGCGTCGTACAAAAACACCGCCTTCATCGCCCGGCGCGGCTCGTGGAACCGCGACCAGAAGTTCGGCTACGACATTGTGCAGGCGACCATCAACGGCGGCAGGGCGACCCTCACGCCGTTCATGACGGGCTTCCTCGATGAGAAGGCCAACACCTTCTGGGGCCGCCCGGTCGATGTGCAGCCGCTGCCGGACGGCTCGCTGCTGGTCTCGGACGAGCAGAACGGCGCCATCTACCGCGTCACCTACGGCAGTGCCAAGACCGCCAGCAAGTAGCCGGGCTTCATGGCGCTCTTGAAGAAAATGTGCCGGTCGCGGGCTCTTCCGCTCGCGATCGGCGCAGCCGTCTGCGCGGCGGCGTGGAGCGGCGAGGCCGCCGCCGAGACCCTGCAGGAGCGCCTGCAGGTGTGCGGCGCCTGCCACGGCGAGGCGGGCAGCTCCAAGATGGAGAACGTGCCCTCGCTCGCCGGCCAGCCCGCTCTGTTCCTCACCAACCAGCTGATCCTGATGCGCGAGAAGCTGCGCCCGGTGGAGGCGATGGAGCCGTTCGTCAAGGGGCTGAAGGACGACGAGATCGTGGCGCTGGCTGAGCACTATGCCAAGCTCAAGCCAGAGAGGGGGCCAGAGAGGGGGCCGGAGCCGAGCAGGGAGGCGGTGGACCAGGAGACCGTGGCCCGCGGTGCAACGCTCGTCGAGCAGATGCGCTGCGTCTCATGCCACAAGGCCGGCTTCGAGGGCCAGGAGCAGATGCCCCGGCTGGTGCCGCAGCGCGTCGACTATCTGATCAAGAGCCTCACGGAGTACCGCGAAGGCAAGCGCTACGGCATCGACACCACCATGAACGGCGTCATGTACCGGGTGCCCGACCGCGACATCCGGGCGCTGGCCCATTACCTCGGCAGCCTGCGCTGACCCGAGGCATGCACGACGCGCTGCTGCTTCACCCTGACCGCCAGCCGCGCCCGGCGTGCCGCCGCATAGGCCCGCATGGCGTTGCGTGCCCGCACGCGGCGCGCCGCCGCGGCTCGGGCGCGCAGCGCCGCCCAGGCGTCGGGAGCGCTGGTGTTGGCGACGCAGCCGTCGTCCTCCTTCGCGGTCTCGCTCACCGCATAGCGGTTGCCGCACACACTCACCGCGGGCGGGCGCCGCGTGCGCTCGAACAGGTCGTAGGCCTCCTTCAGGTTGGTCCAGAAGGCGCTCCATTCTCCGTTGGCATGGGCAGCCATGTTCTCTCCCGTCATGCGGAACGGGAACGCGTGCACCTGGATACGCCGCTGCCCCTCCTCCAGCGCGGCGTCGCTCAGCCAGAAGACCTCGTCGATGACCGGATCGGTCATGGCGTAGCAGCCTTCCGAGGTGCAGCCGCCGTGGATGAGCAGGTCTGAGCCCGTGCGCCGCAGGCCGCGGTCGAGGGTGTTGGGGAAGCCGAGGTCGAGCGACCGGCGCCAGCGCGCGCTCTGGCGCAGCTGGCGCGGGCCGATGACATAGAGGCCCTCCGGACTCTGCTTGTCGCCCT
Source organism: Hyphomicrobiaceae bacterium (assembly GCA_035573595.1). Lineage (GTDB taxonomy): Bacteria > Pseudomonadota > Alphaproteobacteria > Rhizobiales > Hyphomicrobiaceae > AWTP1-13. The sequence continues at coordinate 3,569 of DATMZP010000367.1, read as the reverse complement.
CGGTGAGCTTGGGCCCCAAGGTGCCCGACCAGTTGCAGATGGAGTAGGTGGCGAACAGCTCGAAGCGCTTGCCCGCCTCCATCCACAACTCCAGCTCGGCCTCCTTCTTGAAGATGCGGATGAAGACCGGGCTGCCGGGCTCGATGCCCTTGGCGGCCAGCCGCTGCTCCAGGTCTTTGTCCGAGAAGGGAGCGGTCGCCTCGGCCGCACCGGGCTTGCCGAAGCCCCGCACGGTCTCAGCGGGCACAGCGCCGCCGTCCGCCGCAGCCAGCTCGGCGGCGTCAGCCGTCGTCAGGCCAACCAGCACGGCACAGAGCAGGCGCCAAGCCTTGCGTCGCACGCGACACCCCTACAAATTGCCACGTATGCCACCCGACGTGATGCCTAATTTCGAGTAAAAGCTCAAGGCGGGAAGAACCCCTACAGGTTTTAGCTGCTACTCCCAGTTGCATTCCGGCACGCACCGTCGATGGCGGCGCCCTCACCCGCAGCAGCCGAGCCCGCCGACACCGCGTAACGACCCTGGCAGACCGAGATTCTAGGCGGCACCCGCGTGGCCTCGAACAGATCGTAGCCGGGCTTGAGGTCGCGCCAGAACGTGGCCCAGGGCAGGCCGGCGCGCTGCGCCAGGCTCTCCTCGGTCATCCGGAACGGGAAGATGTGGACGTGGAAACGCCGCTGGCCCTGCTTGAGGGCGGCGGTGACGAGACGCCAGACCTCGTCGATGACCGGGTCGGTCATGGCGTAGCAGCCGATCGACGAGCAGCCGCCGTGCACCATCAGATAGCTGCCCGTCCGGCCGTGGGCCTGATCGAGGACGTTGGGAAAGCCCAGATTGAAGGCGCGATGCCAACGGCTGCTGGGGTTCAGGGCCTTGGCATCGACGGTGTAGAAGCCCTCCGGCGCCTGCCAGTCGCCCTCGCGCAGCTTGGGGCCCAAACCGCCGGACCAGCGGCAGATCGGATAGGTGGCGAACAGCTCGAACTTGTCGCCGCGCTTCATCCACAGCTCCAGCTCGAACTCCAGCTTGAAGATGCGGATGAAGACCGGCGCGCCGAGTGTCACGCCCTGGGCGGCCAGGCGTTTATCGAGGGCGTCGAGATCGGGGGTACCCGGCAACGGCTCGCCCACCGCGGCGTAGGCCAGCCGGCGCGAGCGCTCCACCTCGATCCGCAGGCTGTCCCAGCCGAGCCACACAGCCAGTGCGAGCAGGGCGACGCCGGCGCAAGCCGCCAGGACCAGCAAGAGAAGGAAGGCTCTGCGCACCGGCGCTGCGATCATGCGACGCCGCCCGCGTCCGTCCCCGCCCCCGTCCCCGCCCGGGCCACCGTCAGCGCGCGTCGGACTTGCCGAGGCCAAAGCTCGGCAGCAGGCCCCGCCACCAGTCGGCGACCGCACCGGAGGCCTTGGTGAGGCCCATCATCGGCGCGTCCCACTCGCGGCCCGGCGGGTCGGTGCGCAGCCGCTGGCCCTGGACCACGACGCGCTCGTCGAGCTGGGCCACCTGGTCGCCCGGCCTCGGCGTGAACGGGCTGGGCGCGGGGCGCAGGAAGGTGGGACACGCGGCGGCCGGATCGATCTTGGTCGGGTCGCCGTGGGACATCCGCACGTTCACCACGTAGCGGCGGTTGCAGACGGCGACGGTGGGCACCTGGCGCGTCAGCTCGAAGTAGTCGTAGCCCTCTTTCAGCGTGCGCCAGAAGCCCTGCCACTCGCTCTTGGCGTGGCTCACCATGTTCTGGCTGTTCATGCGGAACGGGAAGGCGTGCACGTGCACCACCGTCTGCCCGCCGTTGAAGGCCTCGCGCACCAGCGCGTAGAGCTCCTCCATCAGCGCGTCCGTCATGGCATAGCAGCCGGACGAGCCGCAGCCGCCGTGCACCATCAGGGCGTCGCCGGTGCGCCTGTTCGATTTGTCGAACGGGTTGGGGTATCCCAGGTTGAACGCCAGATAATACTGGGAGTTGGGGTTCATCTGCTCCTTGGCGATGGTATAGAACCCCTCGGGCGACTGCCGGTCGCCCTCGCGCAGCTTCGGCCCCAGCTGGCCCGACCAGTTGCAGATCGGGAAAGTCTTGAGGTGGTAGAAGCGCCCGTCGTCGCGCATCTTCCACACCTCCAGCTCCGACTCCTCCTTGTAGATGCGGATGAAGATCGGCGCCTGCGCCTCCATGTGCTTCTTGCCGAGCAGCGTCACCGTCTCCTGCGGGAGCGGCATCAGATGCGCCGGCGGCGTCCCCACGCCGGCGCAGGCCGACAGCGCGCCAGCCGTCGCCGCAACCGCCAGCACCTGGCGCACGGACCGCGCAGGCCTGCCAACCCGGATGCCTCGCATTCCCCTCTCCCTCGAAGTCGCGAAGCGATTGATTCCCCAGCTTGTATTAATGTCTCGTTGCCGCTTCGGACCAAGCTCGACGATATCCGATTGCCCGCCGTCCAACAACCGCTGGTGCAGCATCGCTCAACAGCCCGGCAGTTTCGTTGCGTTGTCGCCACATCCCGCCGGCGACGCAGGCCCGCGTTCGAGCAGCGGCTGCAGCGCCAGCATGCCGAACTGGGGCACCCAGTGGCCGACGCCCCGGTAGCTGCCGCGCCACAGGGCCGGGGCGTCGTAGGTGGCGTGGAAATGGGCGGCGTAGGCCGCGAGATGGGCCTCCCTGACCTCGCCGGGCGGGCAGGCCGCGTGGAGCGCCCACAGGCCCCAGGCACGGCTGAAGTTGAGGCCATGGTGGTGCCAGTTGACCGGCGAGGCGACCGGGCGCGGCGGGCCGGCCCCGGCAAAGAAGGCCTGCTGCCAGCGGTCGAAGTCCTGCCTCGGCAGCACCTTGCTGACCAGCCATGCCCAGTTGGTCGCCACCGCCATGAAGTGGCCGGTCTCCAGGGACCAGTCGCAGCCGCCGCGGTGGTCGAGGAAATGCGCCTCCACGAGGCTGCGGATGGCCGCCTCGGCCGCCGTGTCGCCGCTCCAGGCGACATAGTCCAGCATGTTGATCAGCGCCCAGGAGTCGCTGGCGTAGCTGCCCCGCCGCGGGTCCGGGCGGCGCTGCCCGCCGTAGTAGGCCAGCATCGAGGCCAGCACCTCGGCAGCCATCCGTTGCAGCAGCGCCTGCCGCGCGGCGTCTCCCTTGCCGGCGCCCACGTGGAGCCCATGCTCGCGCGCCAGCCGCAGGAACCAGGCGCGGCCGTAGGGCATCTCGAAGTCGGGGCGCGCGGCCAGCAGCGCCCGCTCCGCGGCCAGCTTCTCGGGCTGCAGCGTCTCCTCCAGGAGCGCATCGCAGGCCGTATCGCCGGTCGTGCGGGAATAGGCCGTCAGCGCCCAGACGCCGTGCACCGCGGAGTGCCAGTCGATGCAGCCGTGGAAGGCCGCATGCCCGGTATCCTGCCGCGCCACGCTGGCCAGGACGGGCTCCACCAGCGCCCCGGCGATCTGTTCTCGCGCACCCAGCAGCGCCTGCATCCCAAGCTCCCCAGGCAAATCCGATCGATCCGGATCCCGACGGCAGCGGGGCCGCAACCAGGCACCGGTGGAGTGATACTACCGCACAACCGGCACCACCGTCCGCCTCGCC
>DATMZP010000366.1:0-2520 GCA_035573595.1 Hyphomicrobiaceae bacterium | reverse complement strand
CCGGATGAGGCGTGCCCGCTTCGATCAGGAGGGCGGCTCAAAGTCTTCGCAGTCTCCAAAGTCACTATCCTCTGGCCGGGCCTCTGGCGGGCCCTCTGGCCGGGACCTTATTGACGCCGCGGCCGTTTGGCGCCATTGCCCGACTGAGCCGCCGCGGGCGAGGGTACGGCGTCGCCGGCATCCCGAAGGCTCCTGTTCCCCGATCGATGCGCCATACCGCAATCCTCCGTCATGCAGCATACCTCAAACCCACCCGCCCCCGGCCGCCTGCCAGGCGGATTGATGGGGATCGACCGACCCGCCGCGGCTCTGCTGGCCGCGATCCTGGGGCTGGGCCTGCTGCGGGCGGTGCTGGCGGCCACGATCGGTCTCACCGAGGATGAAGCCTACTACCGCTTGTGGGCGCTCGCGCCGGCCATGGGCTATCTCGATCATCCCCCGATGGTCGGGTGGATGATCGCGCTTGGACGTTGGGTCGGCGGCGATACCCCCTTCGGCATTCGCTTCCCGGCGATCCTGATCTCCCTCCTGGGTCCCCTCGTTCTATGGCGAACGGCCGCCATCCTGTTCGGTCCAATTGCCGCACGCCGCGCGGTGTGGATCGCGCTGGCGATGCCGCTGTTGGCGGTCGGCGGCGTGCTCATCACGCCGGATACCCCCTCCGTCCTGTTCTGGGGCCTCGCGGGCTGGGCGCTGGCGGAGCTCTATGCCTCGCGCAACGCCAACTGGTGGCTGGCGGTGGGGATGTTCGCCGGCCTCGGCCTCGTGTCCAAGTATTCCAACCTCTTTGTGGGCGCAAGCATCCTGCTGTGGCTCTCCCTGTCCCGCGCCAACCGGGCGTGGCTGCGCTGCTGGCAGCTGTGGGCGGGCGGCGCTGTCGCGATCCTGCTGGCGTTGCCCGTCGTACTGTGGAACGCCCAGCACGACTGGGCGTCGTTCGCCAAGCAATTCGGGCGCGTTGCCGAAGGGCATGGCCTGACCGTGGTCTATCTGGCGGAATCGATCGGCGGATCGGTTGCTCTGATGAGCCCGGTCATCGCCGTCCTCGCCGTGCTCGGGCTCAGGAGGGCGGTGCGCTCGACGGTTGCGGGCGACCCGCCCGCCGCGCTGCTGGTGGCGGGGATGCTGCCGTTTCTCGCCTACCTGCTCGTGCATTCACTCCACGACCGTGTGCAGGCGAATTGGATGGCGCCGCTCTATCCCGCGTTCGCCGTCTGCGCCGCGCTGGCGCTGGGTGTGATCGAGACCCCGGCGAAACCGGACCATGCCTTCGGGAGACTGGGGCGTTGGGCACTGGGCATCGGCCTGTTGCTGTCAGGCCTGATCTATTGGCATACGGTGCACCCGCTCGTTCTCCTGGCGGGACAGAAGGATCCGACCAACCAGACGCGGGGCTGGCGTCAGCTTGCCGCCGAGGTCGAGCGGATGCGCGCGGAAACGGGCGCCTGCTGGATCGCCACGTCGAGCTACGCAACGACCGGCCAGCTCGCCTACGAGCTGAGGGACAAGGCGCCGGTGGTGCAGCTCAACGAGCGGATTCGCTACCTTCACCTGCCGGCCCCGGACGCGGCTGTTCTGAAATGCCCCGCCCTTTACGTGGAGCTTGAGCGGCGGGCCGACGCCGCTTGGCTCGGGGGCCAGTTTCGATCGGTCACCCGGCTTCAAAGCCTGACCCGCAGCTACAACGGCGTTCCTCTTGCGGCCTATGCCGTCTATTTGGGCAAGGAGCTTGATTCGGCGGCTTTCCGGTGACGGCTGTCGTATGTCGGACGCGCTCCATGTCATCGCGTTGTAATAATCTGCAATGAGCCCTTCACATCCGGCCGCCAAGATGCGATCAATTGGCCGGGGCTGAGGGGGAGATGGTATGGCGGACCTCGTCAAGGCACTGGTCGGCACGGGTAAAGACGTGACCGATCTGGTGGCTGCCGTTCTGATTCTGGTTGGAGGGCTCCTGATCATGGGAGCGCTGGTGTTCCGGGTCTTCATCCATCCGGAGTGGACTTTCGACGAAGCGCTGAGCGCGCTGTGGCCGTTCCTGGCCGTGGGCTTCGTCGGCGTGGCCCTGGGGTGGCTGGTGGACCGGGTGGAGACGCCCTCTCTCAGGCCACGCGATCGCCGCGGCGCCGCCCGCAGAGCCAACCACGGTGCCATGGGTCCGCAGGATACCCGCCCGATCGGCTGAGGGCGGCGCGTCTCTTCACGTCCGGTGCGAGCTGCCGCCGAGGGCGGTCGCCAGCTCCAGGACGCGGTCCCGCGCCCGCGACGGGCGGGTGGCGCCGTCCAGCGGCACCAGCGCGCTCAGCGTGGTGCCACCCGGGCCGGATCGGATCTCCAGGCTGCCGCCGAACTCCCGCAGGCGCGACCGCATGCCGGGGATGCCGACGCCGCTCCGGGCGGCGATTGTCTCCGACGGCCCTGTCGGGCCGCACATGCCGCGCCCGTCGTCGACGACCACGAGCTGCAGCGTCGTTGCCGTCATCCTGAGGCTGGTCGACACGTGCGATGCGCAGGCGTGCC
>DATMZP010000365.1:0-3103 GCA_035573595.1 Hyphomicrobiaceae bacterium | reverse complement strand
GAGGTCCGCCGCCACCATCCAGCTCCAGGCGAACGGGATAGTGGCCAGCACAACGAGGAAGAGCGCAGGAAGTATGCGCCGGGCGCGCCTTTCGTAGAAGCGAATGATCGAGAAGTCGTTGCGCTCTATCTCATAGCTGATGATTGTCGTAATGAGATAGCCGCTGATGACAAAGAACACGTCGACGCCCACGTAGCCGCCCTGGAACATGGGGAAGCCGGCATGGAAGAGGATGACCGGCGCAACCGCGAGGGCTCTCAGCCCATCGATCTCAGGGCGGTATTTCACCAAAATCATCCTGGCGAGCGGCACCCGGTGCAGCCACGTGCGACGCCTAACGCCTAAGCTCTAAACAAAGCGTTTCCCCCGGCTCCGCTGTCACAACCGCTGAGCGGAGCGAGCGCACGCAACATGTTGCAGGCAAGAACCGAAGTCAAGCCAGCGCTCCGCAGGCAGGCAGTTCGATTCAAAGGCTCCTGACGATTGCACCCTGCGGACAAGCCCCGCCGCCCGGCATCCGCCCTCACCCGCGCGCCTTGAGCGCCGCCTCCAGGCCCGGCACGTGCTGTGCGCCCTGCACCTGCAGGGTCGAGCCGTTGAGGTCGCCGCCGAACGGCTCGAAGCGGGGCCTACCCCCGGAGCCGCCCTCAGCGTCTCCCATGTGCTGCGCCAAGAACGCCTCTATGACGGCATAGGAGGAGATGCGGTTCTCCGGCAGGCTGAAGCCGTGGCCCTCGTCGGGGTAGAGCACATAGGTGACGGGCAGCCCGCGGGCGCGGGCGGCGGCGACGATCTGGTCCGACTCGGCCTGCTTGACGCGCGGGTCGTTGGCGCCCTGCATGATGAGGAGCGGCTTCGATATGGCCGCCGCCCGGTTCAACGGCGAGCGCGCCTTCAGCAGCGCGCGTCCGGCCTCGGTGCGCGGGTCGCCGATACGGCGCACCAGGTTCTCATAGAACGATTGCCAGTAGGCCGGGATCGAGGCGATGAAGGTCTCCAGGTTCGACGGCCCCACCACGCTGACGGCGCAGCGGAACACCTCCGGCGTGAACGTGGCGCCCACCAGCGCCGCGTAGCCGCCGTAGGAGCCGCCGTAGATGGCGACCCGGCCGGGATCGGCGATGCCCTCGGCAACCGCCCACCGGACGCCGTCGATCAGGTCGTCGTGCATGCGCCCGCCCCATTCCCTGTCGCCGGCGTTGACGAACGCCTTGCCGAAGCCGGACGAGCCCCGATAGTTCACCGACAGCACCGCATAGCCGCGGTTGGCGAGCCACTGGTGCTCGGCATCGTAGCCGTAGACGTCGCGCGCCCAGGGGCCGCCGTGGACGGAGAGCACCATCGGCAGCGGCCGCGCCGGCCGCGGTCCGCCCTCGGCTGGCGGCAGCGTCAGGTAGGAGACGAGGTCGAGCCCGTCGCGGGAGCGGACGATGCGGCTCTGCATGGGTGCCAGCGTGTAGGCCTGCAGCTGCGGCCGGGCCGAGAACAGCCGCGTCAGGCGGCGCTCGCTGCGGTCGAACAGGTAGTAGACGGCCGGCTGCTCCGGGCTGTCGCCGGCGACGGTCCAGCGGGTGTCGTCCTCGGTGCGGCTGACGATGCCGAACTCGGCCTTGATCTGCTCCGTCAGCCACGCCAGGTCGGCGCCCGCCTTCGGGTCGATGGCGATCCACTCCTGGCGCAGGTGCGTGGCCGACACGGCCACCACCTCCAGGCTCCTGGGGTCCACGAGCGTGCCGCCGATGTCGGCCTTGGGATGCTCGGCGATGAGCGTCTGCGCCCCGGTCGCGAGATCGACGCGGAACAGGGCGGCACAGTCGCGGCCGATGGAGCTTGTCAGGTAGTAGGCCTTGCCGTCGGCCGTGATGTGCTGCGGCCCCGTGGTCATGCTGTCGGCGAAGGGGACGGCGAGGACCGGCTCCAGCGTCTCCAGCTTCTCGCCTTTCACCGTGTAGACCATGTCGCTGCCGTCGGGCTGGCTGCGGGTGACGAGGCGCGGCACCAGATCGCGATCGACCAGGTAGCCGCCGATCTCGTCGCGGTTTTCGCGCACCAGCCGGCGCTCGCCGGTGGCGAGGTCGATGTGCCAGAGGTCGTGCCACTTGGCGTCGCGGTCGTTGAGGCCGACGGCGATCAGGCTGCGGTGCTTTGGCGTGACACCGAGGACCTGGGCCTGCACGCCGGCGAGCGGCGTCAGGTCGCGCTTGGCGAGCGTGGCGACATCGATCGCGAAAATGCGGACATTCTCGTCGCCGTCGATGTCGTCGGCGAATACGATGGTGCGGCTGTCGTAGGCCCAGAAGAAGCCCTGCACCGGCCGCTTCGCCGAGGCGGTGACGGCGCGCGCCGCGCCCAGATCGCCGACCGGGGCCACGTGCACGTTGAGCACGCCGTCGGTGGGCGCGAGCCAGGCGAGCGAGCGCCCGTCGTGGCTGAGCTGCACGGAGGCCCGCTCCGGATTGCCGAACAGCGCAGCGCGCGGAATAGGCGGTGGCAGGGCGGGTGGCTCGGCGCGGGCGGCACCGGAGCCGAGCCGGCTTGCGCCGCCGATCGCCAGAGCCAGCCCCATGATGCCCACGTCGCGCCGGCTCGGACCTGTGCGGCGGGCGGAATCGCTCGTGCTCACGCGAATGCTCCATGGGGTCGGACCTTGCGAGTCAGACCCCATACCGCTCCAGCTGGTACGGAATGATGGCTGCGAGCGGTGTCAGACCCTGCGGGTCCGACACCGTTGCACGAACGGAGATTGGAGCCGCAGTATCAGGCCCAGAGGGGTCTGACACGGTTGCACGAACGGGGAGGCAGCTACGGCGTCAGACCCGGAGGGTCTGACACCGCTCGACACCTGTCACCCCCACGGCCCGCGCGGCTGCCCGGTGGCGGCGCCCCAAGGACGGGCGGATGCATCGCCGGCCGGCGGCGCATGCGCGGAGGCGGAGACGCCCATCTCGGCCGCCAGCTTCTCCAGCTCGGCGATGCGGTTCTCGGTGTTGGGGTGGGTCGAGAACAGGTTGTCCATGCCCTGGCCGGTGAGCGGATTGATGATGAAGAGGTGCGCCGTGCCCGGCGCCGCCTCGGCCTGCTCGTTGGGGATGGCGCGGGCGTA
>DATMZP010000364.1:0-4866 GCA_035573595.1 Hyphomicrobiaceae bacterium | reverse complement strand
CCGTCGCCCACCGCGATCTGGATCGGCCCGCATCGAGCCTGCAGCCCATGGCCGCACTTGCAGTTGCCGAGCGAGGCCGCGCAGTCGCTGCGCGCAAACGGGAAGTCGAGCCTCCAGCGATCGCCGCCCAGCCACTGCAGCCGGTTGGCGAAGAACGGCAGGTTCAGGCCGGCCGCGTGCAGAACCTGGCGCACCACGCGGTCCATGCCGTCGGACACCACAACCACCTGCAAGCGCCAGCGCCGGCACAGCTCGACGAAGCCGGGAAAGTGCGGATCGATCGGGAAGCTACGCAGCAGCCGGTCAAGGGCCTCCGGCGTGGCTCTCAGCAGGTCTACCTGGCTCGCCATGCAGTCCCGCGCCGTACGCAGGCCTTGCTGCCACTCCCGCTCGATCTCGCGCCAGGCCGGATCGCAGAAGCGGTCGAATACGTTATCGGTCGGGTCGCTCGGCGCAATCGTCCCGTCGAAGTCGACATACACTGTTCCCAGCATGCTCGCCTTTCCCGACGCCAACAAGAAGGCGGCGCCCTGCTGCAGGACGCCGCCCCACGGCAGGCATATGGTCTCTACGACAGACTGAGCAAAGCGTCAGATCGCAGCAGGGTTTATGACGCGGAATTGATAGCTCGTGTGAAATTGGCGTCACGCTATAGCCACATTGCGTCCGGCGCCGACGCCAGCATCGCATCCGACGATCCTCAGGCTGCGTTGTGCTGTCGGTTGCCCGGCTCAGGCCCAGCTCAGACATGCGCGAAAGGCGCCCGCCGTCGTGAACCGCGCGGCCGCCGGAGGTCCTCCGGGTCCAAGCCGAAACGTGACCGTCGGCCCCTCGTCCGAGGCGAGCGGGATGCATTAGGCCTCGGACTGATGCTGCGCAACGCGGCGGCCGGCGTTGGGCACCGGCCCGCGTCGGCGCCTTGGCGAGAGAAGATCCGTATCGGGTGGGACGGCTCATTTCGCTTGTTCGGGCGATTGGCGGCGAGCTAGGCTCGCGGCCGCAAGGCAAACAATGAACACTGACGGAGGAAGCGTCATGACGGGGGGATCTCGAGTCCCGTTGCTCATTGCGTCGTGGCTGATGGCGGGTGCGGCGATGGCCACTCCGGCCCTGGCCGGCGACCACGACCGGGATGGCGACCGTTGCGCCGGGTCGCGCGACGTGAAGCTGGTCAACGGCAGGATCTACACGCTCGACGCCCGCAACTCGGTTGTCTCGAGCGTGACGATCGAGAACGGCAGGTTCGCGGCGGTCGGCCGCGACGGGTCGGGTGGCGGCGGCCCCTGCACGCGCGTCATCAACCTGAGGGGGCGCACGACCGTTCCGGGGCTGATCGACAACCACAACCACATCATCCTGCTCGGCCTGCGCCCGGGCCACGACACGCGGCTCGAGAATGCGGCCTCGATCGCAGACGTTCAGGCCATCATCCGGGCGCGAAGTCGGGCGGTGCCGCCCGGCGAGTTCATCACCGCCATGGGCGGTTGGACGCCCGCCCAGTTCGCCGAGAACCGCCTGCCGACGCTCGCGGAGCTGGATGTGGCGGCGCCGAGTCACCCGGTGCTAGTCTTCAATTCGTTCACCGGTCCGGCGACGACCAACTCGCTCGGCAGGGACTTCCTCGCCGGCAAGGGCGTCGCGGTCGATGCGGCCGGCAATATCGCTGCGAATGCCCCCTCGCTCGCCGCCCTGAACGCGCTGCGCGCCATCCAGACGTTCGCGGACAAGAAGCGCGGCACGCGCGACGCGCTCGCCTACTCGGCCAGCGTCGGCGTGACCACCAATGTCGACATGGGCGGCTTCATCCTGCCAGGAACGCCCAACATCCAGAATTCCGACATGTTCGACACCCTGGCGAGCTTCGACCCCTTCACGGCCTACGACCCGCTGCTCGCACTGCATGAGGAAGGCAAGGTCTCGGTGCGTGTGCGCCTCTTTTACCTCAGCATGGACCGCAGCCCGGACGTGCCGATGACGGCCCAGCGCGTGCTCAACGCATTCGCCAATTTCGGTGACGACATGGTCCGCAACTCCGGCATCGGGGAGTTCGCCACGACCTGGCCGCTGTTCGGCAATCAGGCCCCGACCAATTTCGTCCAGGCGCTGACGATCGTGGCGCAGCGCGGCTGGGCGTTCCAGCAGCACAGCCTGTCGTTGTTCGAGGACCAGCTCACCGCCGGTGCGTTCGAGACGGTGAACAAGACGATCCCCATCGCCGACCTGCGCTGGTCGCTTGCCCACGTGCCCCAGATCGACTTCAACACGGTCAACCGCATGAAGGCCATCGGCGCCGGCATCGCCGTGCATCCGTTCCGCTACCTGAGCGGCGGCGACCTCGGCGGCCCGCCGCTACGCATGATCCTCGACAGCGGCGTCCGTGTCGGTGCCGGATCGGACTCGGCCCAGATCTCCACCCTCAACCCGTGGAACATGATCTACTACATGGTCACGGGCAAGAACGTCGCCGGCAAGCTGGTCAACGCCGGCCAGCAGATCACACGCGAGGAGGCGATCCGCCTCTACACTGCGGCCAACGGCTGGTTCCTGCGGGAGGAGGACAAGCTGGGCACGATCGAGGAGGGCAAGCTGGGCGACGTCGTCGTCCTGAGCCACGACTATTTCGATCGCTCCCGCGTGCCCGACGACAGGCTCAGGCAGATCCACTCGGTCCTGACCATCGTTGACGGCAAGGTGGTGCACAACCTGCTGGACTGATGATCGGCTCCGGTACGCGTGGCGCGGGCTGGCCCTGCGGCTGGTCCGCGCCCGCGTAGGCGATCTACGGCTTGGCCGGGCGCAGGCGAGACCTCGCCAGCCGCCACAGCGGCGAGACGCAGTACGCCATGGTCGGGATGGCGACCAGTCCGACGGCGATGCCGAAGAGCCCCGCCCCGGCCGCCTCGACCAGCCAGCCGACGACGGGGCCGGCCGCGGGAAGCAGGCGGGCGGCGAAGGCCGCCGCGTCGTGGATCGCGTGGGCGAGCCCTCCGAGGCCGTACGCCTCCAGGCCGTGCAGGACGATGCCGCCGCCGACCCAGATCATGGCTGCCGTGCCCAGCACGCCCAGCGCCTTGAGAAGGTATGTCGTCCCGTGCACCAGCAGACGGCCGGCGAAGCGGATGACGGATCCGGCGGGTGGCGGGGTGCGGGCGCGGGCCAGCACCAGGCCGCGTCGTCGGCTTTGACGATCAGCGCCACCACGCCGTAGACCGCCAGCGTTATGCCGAGCCCGACCGTCCCCAGCACCACTGCCTGGGTGAGCAGGTCGGCATCGGCGACGGTGGCGAGCGCGATCGCCATGATCTCGGCCGAGAGAATGAAGTCTGTCTTGATCGCGCCGGCCACCTTCTGGTCCTCGAAGGTCGCCGCATCGAGAGCGATCGGCTCGAGCGTGGCCTCGTGCGCGCGGGCGGCGTCGGGAAGGAGGGCGTGGTAGATCTTCTCGACGCCCTCGTAGCAGAGATACGCCCCGCCGATCATGAGCAGTGGCGTGATCGCGGACGGCGCCACCAGGCTGAGGGCGAGCGCTGCGGGCAGCAGGACGATGAGCTTGTTCTTGAGCGAGCCCAGCGCAATCCGCCGGATGATCGGCAGCTCCCGCGCGGCCGAGAAGCCCGTGGCATAGCGCGGCGTCACGGCCGTGTCGTCGATGACGACGCCTGCGGCCTTGGCACCCGCCTTGACCGCCTGGGCGGCGACATCGTCAAGCGAGGCGGCGGCGGCCTTCGCCAGCGCGGCAACGTCGTCGAGAAGGGCGATCAGGCCGATGCTCATTCCGGGTCCCGCACGGCGAGCCGCGGCCGTCCGGCCGGCGATCCGGCCCGCCCGGACGATTTGACCCCCGTGCCGCCACCGGTCGGGTCAGGTCAGGTCTGAGCGTGGGAGACTTTACGCCCTCGCCCCCGCCCGCTTGTTCTGCCTGTTGTTCACCAGATCATCCACCACCGCCGGCTCCGCCAGTGTCGAGGTGTCCCCCAGGTTGGAGAAGTCGTCCTCCGCGATCTTCCGCAAAATCCGGCGCATGATCTTGCCGGAGCGGGTCTTGGGCAGGCCGGGGGAGAACTGGATCAGGTCGGGCGTGGCCAAAGGCCCGATCTCCTTCCGCACGTGCTGCACCAGCTCCTTTCTCAGCTCCTCGCTCGGCTGGAAGCCGGCGATCAGCGTTACGTAGCAGTAGATGCCTTGCCCCTTGATGTCGTGCGGATAGCCCACCACGGCGGCCTCGGCCACCTTGGGGTGGGAGACCAGCGCCGACTCCACCTCGGCCGTACCGAGCCGATGGCCCGAGACGTTGATCACGTCGTCCACGCGACCGGTGATCCAGTAGTAGCCGTCCTCGTCGCGCCGGCAGCCGTCGCCGGTGAAGTACATGCCCGGATAGGCGGAGAAGTAGGTCTGCACGAAGCGCTCGTGGTCGCCATACACCGTGCGCATCTGGCCGGGCCAGGACTCCAGGATCACGAGGTTGCCGGAGGCTGCGCCCTCCAGCAGCGTGCCCTTGTCGTCCACCAGGGCCGGCTTGATGCCGAAGAACGGCCGCGTCGCCGAGCCGGGTTTCAGCTTGATGGCGCCCGGCAGCGGCGTGATGAGAATTCCGCCGGTCTCGGTCTGCCACCAGGTGTCGACGATCGGGCAGCGGCCGTCGCCGACGACCCGATGGTACCACTCCCAGGCTTCCGGATTGATCGGCTCGCCGACGCTGCCGAGCAGGCGCAGCGATGCCCGGCTTGTCTTCTTTACGGGTTCGTCGCCTTCGCGCATCAGGGCGCGCAACGCAGTCGGCGCGGTGTAGAACGTGTTGACCTTGTGCTTGTCGATCACTTCCCAAAAGCGCGAGCTGGTCGGGTAGTTCGGCACCCCTTCGAA
>DATMZP010000363.1:0-2839 GCA_035573595.1 Hyphomicrobiaceae bacterium | reverse complement strand
CGGCTCGATCGAGTTCCACCAGCCGCTGGCGGCCGAGGGGCTCATCGTCCCCTATCGCTCGCCCGTGGTCGAAGAGGCCAAGATCGACCCGGTGTTCGTGAGCCCGGACAATTACTGGCATGCCTGGTTCATGGGCACGCTGGTGATCATCCTCAATCCGCAGCGTTTCGAGCACGACGTGGCATCGAAAGGCATTGCCAAACCCAAGACCTGGGACGACCTGCTCAACCCCGTCTACGCCAAGTCGCTGGTCAGCGGCAACCCGGCGAGCTGTGGCGGCGCCTACATCTTTCTCGCGGTGCAGATCTTCCGCAATGGCGGCGAGGAGCAGGGTTTCGAATGGCTGAAGCGCTACGATAAGCAGATCCTGCAATATACGCCGACCTGTCCGGCGGGCATCACACTGGTGGCCCGGGGCGAGGCCATCGGCGGCATGAACTGGCAGGACGACGCCACCGACGCCATGCTGTCCAAGCAGCCGATCGAGGTGATCTTCCCGCCCGAGACCGGCGCCGAGCTCGGCGGCGTTTCCATCATCAAGGGCGGACCGAACACGGAGGGCGCCAAGAAGTTCGTCGACTTCCTGCTCAGCAAAGAGGCGCAGAGCATCAAGACCCAGCTCGGCCACACCTACCCGGTGCGCGGCGATGTGGACCCGCCACAGGGGCTGCCGCCGCTCTCCACCATCAAGCTGGTCAAGTATGACCGCAAGTTCGCCATCGAGAATCGCGCCCGCCTTACCAAGAAGTGGGAGGACGAGATCGGCTCCAAGCGCTAGGCGAGACCGGCATCGAACCCGTGCGACGCGGCGGCGAGCTGCTCGAAGCGCTCCCGTTCGGCGCCGTGGCACCCGCGCCACGGCGCCGAGCTGTCGGCGAGCCGCTGACGCTCCTCATCGGGCTCGGCCTCATCCTGCTGCTGGCCGTCTTCGTCCTGCTGCCGATCCTGCAGGTCGTCACGTTCCCGCCCTGGACCGACTATCTCGATCTTGCCGACAACGGGCGCTGGCTGCGCGCCGCCGCCAATACCTGCCGCATGGTCGTGCTGTCGACGGCGAGCGCCACCCTGGTGGGATTCATCTACGCCTTCGCGCTGAGCCGGCTCGACCGCCGCCTGCGCGGCGCCCTTCGCCTGATCGCGCTGTTGCCGCTCTTCTCGCCGCCCTTCACCCTGGGGTTCTCCTATCTGCTGATGTTCGGCCGTTACGGTCTCATCACCCACGGTCTGGCCGGGCTCGAGGTCAGCATTCTCGGCTGGGGCAGCCTGTGGGCGGTGCAGACCTTGACTCACTTTCCGATCGCCACCCTCGCCATCGAACGCATCCTCAACGCCGCACCGGCGCAGCTGGAGATCGCCGCGCGCAATCTCGGCGCCGGCGGAGTGGCCGTCTTCGCCACAGTTACCCTGCCGCTGGTCCGCCCGGCCGTAGCAGGCGCCGCCCTGCTGGTGGCGATGTACGTCCTGGCCGACTTCGCCAACCCGCTGATCATCGGCGGCGACTTCCCGCTGCTGGCGACGGAGGCCTGGTATCGGATCGATGGCTGGGGCGACATGCGCGGCGCGACCCTCATGGCCGCCACCTTGCTGCCGCCCGCCCTGTGCTTCTTCGTGCTCGAGCGGTTTTGGGTCAGCCGCCGGCGCTACACCGTGATCTCCGGCCGTGGCAGCGCGCTCGAACGCGCGCCCTTGACTTGGCCGGTGCGCTGGGGGCTCGGCATCTTCTGCAGTTTGGTGGCAGCGATCATCCTCAGCCTCTATTTCGGCGTGGTCGCCGGCGGCTTCACCGAGACCTGGGGCGTCGACTGGACACCGACCCTCGATAAATGGCCGGTAGTGCTCGACAAGATCGACCATCTCCGCCACAGCGTGCTCTATGCCGGGGCGGCCGGGATCGCGGCCACCTTGCTCGCCGTGGTCCTCGGCTACCTCGTCGACCAGCAGGCGGTGCCCGCGCGTCGTGCCGTTGACTTCATCTGCGTGCTGCCCGCCGCCGTGCCCGGCGTGTTCATGGGGATCGGCTATCTATTGACCTTCAACCGCCCCGGCATACCGCTCTCCGGCACCGCCGCCATCATGGTTATTGCCTTCGCCTTCGCCAACCTGCCCTTCGGCTACCAGGTCGTCCGCGCCGGGCTAGCCCAGATCGACCGTCATCTCGCCGATGCCGCCGCCGATCTTGGCGCCTCGCGCCTGCGCATCCTGTGGGACGTGCATCTGCGGCTGCTGTTGCCGGTGTGCCTGGCCGCCTGGACGACGACCTTCGTCAGCTGCGTCACCAATCTCAGCATCGCCATCTTCCTGGTTACGCCAGGCAGCCAGGTCGCGACCTTCTCAATCCTCGGCCTGATCGGCGACAATCGGTTGGAGGCCGCATCGGCGCTAACCACGGCCTTGCTGGCGATCACCCTCTTGGTGGTGGCGCTGACCTGGCGGGCCGCGCGGCGCACACGTTTGCTGGCGGGAATCATCGATGTCTGAGGCCCATGTCGAGCTGATCGGGCTCAGCAAGCGCTTCGGCTCGGTCGCGGCGGTGTCCGAGGTGAGCCTGGCGGCGCCGGAGGGCCAGGTGACGACGCTGCTGGGTCCAAGCGGCTGCGGCAAGACCACCTTGCTTCGCCTGATCGCCGGTTTCATGCAACCGGACGCCGGCGAGATCCGCATCAAGGGCCGCCGCGTGAACGAGATCCCGCCGCAGCGTCGCAGCACAGTGGTGGTGTTCCAGGACTACGCGCTCTTCCCGCATTTGACGGTGTTCGAGAACGTCGCCTATGGGCTGCGTCGACGCGGCCTCAAAGGCGCCGAGGTAACGCGTCGCGTCGAGCAGATGCTCTCCTTCCTC
>DATMZP010000362.1:0-7436 GCA_035573595.1 Hyphomicrobiaceae bacterium | reverse complement strand
ATCATTTCCATGATCGACCGGGCCGACGGCGACCTGTGGATCATGGCCTATGGCACCAAGAATTTCGAGGAGGCGCAGCCGATCCGGGCGCGCGAGCGCTACGTTGCCCTCTCGACGCCGGACGTGGTGAGCGCCACGCCGCTGGTCACCGCCTTCACCGACTGGCGCAAGCCGACGGGCGGCTCGACGCTGGTCGTCGTCATCGGCGCCGACGCGGAGGATGGCGGGCTCGCGCCATGGAACGTCGTGCAAGGCGACGTTTCGGGCCTCGGCGCGCGCGACGCGGTGATGATCGACAAGACCTACCTCGCCGAGCTCGGCGTCAACGGAGTGGGCGACACGGCCCAGGTGGGCGCCTCGCGCGTGCGCGTGGCCGGCCTGACCGAGGGCATCCGCTCGTTCACCGTGACGCCGTTCGTGTTCACCACGCTCAACCGGGCGCGGCAGCTGATCGACATGCCGGCCGACAACATCACCTACGTGCTGGTGAAGGTGCGTCCCGGCGCCAACGTCGAGACGGTGCGCCAGGCGATCCGCGCCCAGCTGCCGGGCGACAACGAGATCCTCACCACGGCCGAGTTCCGTGACCGCAGCCTGAGCCATTGGCTGTTCGCCACCGGCGCCGGCGTGGCGCTGCTGGGTGGCGCCATTCTCGGCCTGATCGTCGGCACCGTGATCGTGGCGCAGACGCTCTACTCCTCCACCAAGGACCATCTGCCCGAGTTCGCCACGCTGAGGGCGCTCGGCTCCTCGTCCGGGTACATCAACAAGGTGATCCTGATGCAGGCCGGGCTCTCCGCCCTCATCGGCTACGGGCTCGGCATGACCATCGCGCTCACCATTGTCTTCCTGAGCGAGCACACCGCGCTCCCCATCGTGATGTCGCCGGGCCTCGCGGCCCTGCTCCTGGCACTGACCTTCGCCATGTGCGCGATCTCCGCCCTGTCGGCGATCGGCAAGGTCATGCGCATCGATCCAGTGATGGTGTTCAACCGATGACAGCTGCAGTCACCAAATCCGAGACCCCGGCCGGCGTCGCGGCGACCTCCGCCACGAAAGTCATGCTGGAGGCCCGCGACATCGTGAAGGACCTAGGGTCCGGCGCCGGCAAGGTACGCGCGCTCAAGGGCGTGAGCCTGAAGCTGAACTCGGGCGAGCTGACGCTGCTGATGGGACCGTCGGGCAGCGGCAAGACTACGCTCCTGTCGATCCTGGGCTGCATCCTCACCCCCACGTCGGGCACCCTGACCGTGGGCGGGCGCCCAACGTCCGAGCTCTCGCCGGAGGCGCTGGCGAACCTGCGCCGCAGCCACGTCGGCTTCATCTTCCAGTCCTACAACCTGTTCCCGACGCTGACGGCCGAGGAGAACGTGCGGCTCGCGCTCGACGTGCGCGGCAGCCGTGGCTCGGACGCCGTGGTGGCGGCGCAGCGGGCGCTGCAGAAGGTGGGGCTGCGCCACAAGCTCAAATCGTATCCCGCCAATCTTTCGGGCGGCGAGCAGCAGCGCGTGGCGGTGGCGCGCTCGCTGGTGGGCTCGCCCTCCGTCATCCTCGCCGACGAGCCCACCGCCGCCCTCGACAGCGAGAACGGCGTAGCCGTTATGTCCTTGTTAAGCCAGATCGCCAAGGATCGCAGCCGCGCCGTCCTGGCCGTCACCCACGATCCGCGCACCGTGCCTTATGCCGACCGCATTCTGCGCATTGAAGACGGCCTGATCGT
This sequence comes from Hyphomicrobiaceae bacterium, assembly GCA_035573595.1. Taxonomy (GTDB): domain Bacteria; phylum Pseudomonadota; class Alphaproteobacteria; order Rhizobiales; family Hyphomicrobiaceae; genus AWTP1-13. Next base: position 5,716 of record DATMZP010000362.1, on the reverse strand, counting down.
CGGTGAGGAACGCCGCGCCGAGGGTGTCGAGACCGTCCACGAGCTGGCGCGCACCAGAAAGAGGAAGGCAAATGCCTAAGGCCGACTCTTCCTTCAGCATGCTTGTGGTTGCCGCCGGCCTCGCGCTCGGCATCGGCTACTACGTGCCGCAGACGCTCAGCCAGAAGCCGGCACCAGCCTATGCCGCCAAGCCGGAGGAGGCTCAGAAGCTCGCACAGGCGCAGGCTCAAACACCGGCGCCGCAGCGGCCGGCGTGGGCCACCTCCGCGCCGGGCCGGGTAGAGCCGGCAGGCGGCGAGATCCGCATGTCCGCCCAGGTGCCCGGCCGGGTCACCGAGGTGCTGGCGGGCGTCAACGACAAGGTGGCCGCCGGCGACCTCCTCATCCGCCTCGCCGACGAGGACCTGGCGGCGCGCGTCAATGCCGCCCGCGCCGAGGTGGCCGTGCGCAAGCGCGACCGCGACAACGAGACGGTGTCGAAAACCGCCCAGGACCGCCGCGCCACCGAGGACAGGTTCGCCGACGCCGAGCGTCAGCTGAGCTTCGCCCGCGAGGATCTGGACCGCACGCTGAAGCTGAAGCGCTCCGGCACCGGCCCTGCCGCCGACGTGGACAAGGCGCGCGATGCTGCCAACAAGGCCTCCGACCAGATGGACCAGGCCCGCACCGCGCTGCGCAAAACCCTCAACGGCAACGACCCGCCGGCGCCGACCCGGCTGGAGGCCGCGCTCGCCGCTGCCCGCGCCGAGCTGTCGCTGGCCGAGGCGGCGCTGGAGCGCACGCGCATCCGCGCCCCCTCCAACGGCTCCGTCCTGCAGCTCAATGCCAGGGTGGGCGAGACGGTGGCGCCGTCGCCGGAGAACCTGCTGGTGGTGCTGGGCGATGTCACCTCCCTGCGGGTGCGGGCGGAACTGGAGGAGCGCGATATCGGCAAGGTGCGCGTCGGCCAGGGCGCGGTGGTGCGCTCCGATGCCTTCCCCGGCAGGGATTTCGAAGGCAGCGTGTCGTCGCTGGCGCGCTCGCTGGGTCCGAGCAAGCTCGGCCAGCGCGGCCCCCGCCGTCCGACGGACATCGACGTGCTGGAGGTGATCATCAACCTCACAGGCGAGCCCCCGCTGCTGCCCGGCATGCGGGTGGATGTGTTCCTCAAGGCCGATGCACAGCCATCAGCCGCCGCTCACCCGGTGCAGTCGAAGCGGACGTAGGCAGGCTTGCGGCAGGCGCCGTTCTCTCGTTCCCGTAAAGCGGAGACAGCGAGAAGCCGGCACGCCCGTCAACACAACAACCCGGCTACGGCGGGCGACGGGCAGCGTTCGTGCGATGGTGTCAGAGCCGGAGGTCTGAAACGAAACGAGTGGATTCCCCTCCCCCTTGTGGGGAGGGGCTAGGGGTGGGGGGAACCCCGATATTCGAGGTCTGTGATTCCCCCCCACCCTGTCCCTCCTCCACAAGGGGGGAGGGAACGCTGTGGCGAGATCCGTTTCGTCATCAAGGGTCGGCGCAGCCGGTGATCGGCTGACACCTGATTGGGCTTACAGATTGAACTGGTACGTCGCCGGCACCCAGCGGTAGCTCGTGCCGGACCGCTCCACCCAGCCGAGCGACGGGAACGGCATGTGGAAGCCGGCCACGGGGATCTTGTCCGTGGCCACCATGTCGAGGACGCGTTTGCGGGTGGCGATGGCGGCGTCCTTCACGTCGTCGAAGCCGGTGCCCCATTCGGGCTGCTGGATCGAGACCACGTACTGGTTGGCCACGTCACCCCACACCAGCAGGCGACGGCCGTCGCTCTCCACGTGGAAGGCCAGCATGCCCGGCGAATGGCCATAGGCGTTCACCGCGCGGATGCCCGGCACCACCTCGCCGTCGGGCTTCAGGAACGTGGCCTTGTCGCCGAGCGGCACGGCGACCTTGCGGAACATCTCGAGGTTGGTCTTGCGGGCCTCGCGCACGTTCTCGCCCTTGCGCCAGAAGTCGAACTCCACCTCGCCGAACACGTAGCGGGCGTTGGGATAGGTGGGCTTGCCGTCCTCTCCGACGAGGCCGCCGATGTGGTCCGGGTGGCCGTGGGTGATGACGACCACGTCGATCTGCTCGGGCTTGTAGCCGGCCAGGCCAAGGTTCTCCGCCAGCTTGCCCGCGGTCGGCATCCGGCCCTTGGGGTTGCCGGTGTCGAACAGGACGAGCTCCTTGCCGGTGTTGACCAGCGTGGGGACGTAGGGGTGATCGAACTTGGTGGGAATGCCGTTGGCCTTCGCCAGAGCCTCCACGGCGTCGGCGGGCTGGTCGGCGCCGAAGGTGGGGTGCAGGCTGGGGTTCTGGACGAAGCCGTCGAGGACGTTGGCGATCTCGAAACTGCCGAGCTTGAAGCGGTAGACCTGCGGACGCAGCACGCCCAGCATCGGCGCGGCGGCGAACGCCACGTCCGGCACGCCTGCGCTGGTGCCAGCCGCGGCCACTGCGGCCGCGCCGCTGCCGAGCAGCAGCGCCTGGCGCCGCGTGAGCTTGTGGTGGCTCTGAGGCATTTTTCGTTCCTCCCATGGACCGGTTTTTGACGACGGAATTGCTGCGACCGCACAGCGGCGCCAACATCCGCAGATGCGCACGCAGAAGTGGCCAAGGCTACGCCGCGGCAGCGCGCAAGACCAGCGGGCACCCAGCGCGTTAACGCGGCCGCGGCCCGCAAAATTCCCCGCGCCCCCCGCAGATCGCCCTAGATCCAGCAGCGGGTGCCGAAGCCGGTCTGGTCCTCGTTGGGGCCGTTGTCGTTGTCGGTGCAGCCAGTACCCTTGCCGGAGCGCGGCTGGCGCTGCTGGCAACGGGTGCCGTAGTTCATGGGGTCGCCACTCGGGCCGTTATCGTCGTCGCTGCAGCCCGTAGGCTGCATTCCCGGCCGGCACCGGGTGCCCGCGCCCTCCGGGTCCTCGTAGCGGCCGGTGTCGCCGTCGGTGCAGCCGCGCTGCGACTGGGCGGCGGCGTGGCCCGCGCCAACGATGGCCGCCGCGGCGGCGCCCAGCCCCAGGCCCAGCGTGCCCAGCATGGAGCGGCGACTGACGACGCGGGTGGAGGAAATATCGGCCTCGGTGAGGGTGAGCGGCGTCGCCGCTCGCTTCTTATTCATGGCCGATGTCTCCAATGAGACCGAAACCCATACACTATGCCGGAGAAGCGCAGCCGGGACGCCGCTTCCCCAACCCGGTCGCAGCCGTTATTCGCGGGCGCGGCGGCTGAAAGCTCGCCTCCGCGGCCGCCGGCCTCCGATGCCCAATCTCAGTTGCCGAACAGGGAGGAGAAGAGATCCTCCTGGCCCGGGTCGTAACGCTTGCTCCGGCGCGCGTCCTTTACCGCCTGCTTGGAGGGCGGCGCGGGGTCGAGCGACTGCTGAACCGGATCGAGCGACTGAGCAGGCTCCAGTGGCATCGGCCGGCCGCTCAGCGCCGCGGCGACGCGCTTGTCGTGCCCGTATATGTCGGGGAACGAGCGCACCTGGCCGTCCTCGGAGACCACCGTCGTGAAATAGGCGATGTGCACCGGGATCTGCTTGGTCAGCGTCACCTCGACGTTGCCGCCCTTGGCCATCATGTCGCGCACGCGCGACGCCGACCAGCCCTTGTCCTCCTCCAGCAGCACCTCGGCGAAGCGGCCGGGGTTCTGTACGCGTACACAGCCGTGGCTGAACGTGCGCACCGTGCGGTCGAACAGCTCGCGCTGGGGCGTGTCGTGCATGTAGATGTCGTGCCTGTTGGGGAAGCGGAACTTGACCGCGCCCAGCACGTTGCCGCTGCCCGTCGGCTGGATGAAGGCGTATCGGCGGATGTCCACCGTGCTCCAGTCGATCTGACTGGGATCGACGGGACGGCCGTTGAGGCTGACGCGCAGGTTGTGCCGTTCCAGGACACGCGTGTCGGTGATCCCGCCGCCCCCGCCGCCGAAGCCGAAGAACCCGCCGCCACCCGAATCCACGGCCGGCCGCAGGTAGGGCAGAAGCTCCTTGACCTTGATGGAGTCCGGCACGCCCCACTCCGGCCCGAAGATGACGTAGCGCATGTTGGCCGAGAAGATCGCCGTCTGCGTCTCGACCCGGCCGACGATGATCCTGAACTGGTGGACCAGCTGGCCGTTCTTGATCACCCGGGCCGTGTACTCGGGGATGTTGTCCCAGACGTGGAACTCACCCATATCCTCGGGCATCCAGCGCCAGCGCTCCATGTTGACGATCAGGCGCTGCTCGTCGGAGCCGAAGGCGGGCGGCGCTTTCTCATTGCCGTTGAGGGCGGCGCGGGTGCGCGAGCCGAGAACGCCGTCGGGCCGGATGCCGTTCTTGCGCTGGAACTCGGCGACCGCGGCCTGCACCTGCTCGTCGTAGACGTCCTCGGCGCCCGGCGGCAGCGGCAGCCGCAGCCGCTCGCGCACCAGCGACACATCGGCGTGGTCCATGCCGAGCTTGAGGGCTGGGCCGTCGGGGATCATGACGACCACGTCGGTCTTGACCTCCGGCCGGCCGCTGCCTGCGCGGGCCTTGAGCAGGGCCTGACGCAGCAGCTCGAATTGCGGATGCTGCGGGTGCAGCGCCCTGAGGTAGCTGCCCGGCGTCTCCAGCCCGGCGACCGTCTCAAGCACCACCTTGGGATCGCGCAGGGTCACCTTCTGGTCGAAGTTGCGGCTCACCTGCGAGGGGTCGAGCCGGCCGCCGCGGGCGTGACGGGCATACTCCAGCACCGCGAAGCTCAGCTTGATCTCCGCATCGGCCAGGGCGGCCGGCGAGCGGTCGCTCGACGGCAGGGTCGGCAGCGTGAAGGCGCTGGCCTGCAGCCCCCACTCGTCGGCTTTGGCGATCTCGGCCATGGCATGGCGGGCGCGGTCGGTGAAGCCCTCCGGTGTCACCCACACAGGCGCGTTCCGCTCGGCGTAGAACGCCTTGAGGGCGGCCCGCTCGGCGGAGGTCGCATCGCCGATCTTGGCGATCGCCAGCTGCTGGCGCACCTGCGCCACCAGCGGATCGACCTCGACGACGCGCGGCGCCGGCGTGGCGGTCTCCGCCGGAGCCGGCGAAGTGGTCTGCGCGGGGGGCTCGCCCGGTATCACGGGCGGTGTCACAGACGGCGTCTCAGGCGGCACCGGGGCCATCGTCTCCGACGGGACAGTGTCCGACGGGGCCGTCTCGGCCGGCGCCATCGCCTCGGTGCGCGACGCCCCGTTGATATCGGCCTGCGGGGGCGCGGTTGCGACGCGGGAAGGCCCGTCAACGCGTGTGCCAGGCTGGGACTGGGCTGCCACCGGCTCGTAAGCAACAACTGTCATCGTGGCTGCGAGACTGATGCAGGCAGCCAACGGCACTCTTCCTAGCATAGGGGGCACTCTCCAGGGGTACGCGCGAGTCTATACTGGCACCGCCAGCCCAGACCAGCGAGCGCCGTGTCGCGGCGGCAAGATCGTAGCGCCGGCTGGCAATTGGGCAACATCGTGTTTGTACGCAGGCGCAGACTGTCCGGTTCATGCTGGGCGGGTCAACCGGTGTTTCATGGGCGGTCGCCTTACTCTATCTTGTAAGACATTAACGGCGTGCCATTGTGGCGACTTTTGTGTGCCGCTCCGGGAGATGGCCCGCAGCCCCGGAGCCGTCAACAGGCGCATGCCGCTACTTCCGTCACGGCCATTTGATCCTGCCTGCGTTGGTGCGCCCGGCGCCCGCGACTACTCTCTCGCCACCGGTCGG
>DATMZP010000361.1:0-6996 GCA_035573595.1 Hyphomicrobiaceae bacterium | reverse complement strand
GCGCGATTCGTCGGGCACGACATTGTAGGCGATGTACTCGTGCGGCACGCCGCGGATCATGCCGGCGATCAGGCGCCCGCCAGAGAGCACGTCCAGCATGGCATACTCCTCCGCCACCCGGATCGGGTTGAGGAGCGGGATAAGGTTGCCCAGCATGGCCAGCCGGATATTCTTGGTCCGCTGGGCCAGGATGGCGCCGATCAGGTTGGGGTTGGCCATCAGGCCGTATGGGCTGAAGTGGTGCTCGTTGCACCCCACCCAGTCGAAGCCGCACTCCTCCGCGAACGCCATCGTGTCGATGTAGCTGTCGTAGAGCCGCTTGCCGCGCTCGGGGTCGAAGCCGGCATTGCTCACCGGCCATTGCGGCGGCGCCTCGGTGAGCTCGGTCCACGGCATCAGGTGGAAGAAGGAGAACTTCATGAGGCCTCTCGCGGGCGGCTGAGCTGTCGGCGCTTGTCCAGGGGCATCGGCGGCATGGGTCTAGGCGGGTTGTGAGCCCGCAGAGCCCTGTGGCGGGACACTGCCGGCCAACGTAGCGTTCCAGCGCTCGCAGGCGTCGAACGCATCGATGATCCGCCGATGGCGGGCAAGCAGCCAGTCCCTGGTCTCCATGTGCGTGAACACGTAAAGCTCGCGCCGGCGGATCGCCTCCACCACGCGCTCCCCCACCTGGTCGGGCTCCAGTCCGGTCTCCAGCTCCTTCTGGAACGGATTGTTGCCGGGCTCCTCGTAGGGGCCGCCGAAGCGGTCGGGGCGGTTCTCCCCGGAGACGTAGATATGGGTCCTGACCGCGGCGGGGGCGAGAACCGAGGCCCCTATGGGCGTATCGGCGAGGTCGTAGGCCAGCGATTCCGTCAAGGCCACCACGGCGAACTTCGTTGCCGCGTAGGCGCCGCTTCGCCGCTCGCCGCGCACGTTGAAACCCGCGATCGACGCCGTGTTGACGATGTGGCCCTCCTGGCCGTGCGACCGGATGAGGGGGAGGAATGTCTCGATCCCATGGATCACACCATGCAGGTTGACGCCGATCGTCCAATCCCACTCGCTGGGGCTGAGGTCGGCGATCGAGCGGCCGTGGATGGTGACCCCGGCGTTGTTGCAGGCCACATGCAGCGTGCCGAACGCCGTCACGGCCTGCTCGGCCGCATGGCGTACCGATGCGCGGTCCGAGACATCGGTGATCACCGCGATGGCGGGGCCTCGCCCAAGACTTTGCACGTCTGCCAGCGCCGCATCCAGCCGGTCACCGCGGATGTCGCACAGAGCGACCGCCATGCCATGGCGCGCGAAGGTACGCGCGAGGCCCAGGCCGATGCCCGAGCCGGCCCCGGTGACGATGGCCGTCCTGCCCTCCAGCTGGCGCACTCGTGCTCTCCCCGTGGTGTCGTTGCGCTGCACTCTCCGGCCCGGCCTTGCGGGTGTCAACGCGGGAATGCGATGGCGTGTCGGGGTCGCAGCCCTCTGCCCCAGCGGTCGCTTTCTGCACGAACGCCATGCGCGAAGGGTCGGACCCCGGCTCGCGGCGGGCATGGACGCTTGCCCGGTCGTCCATTACCGTCAGTGTCTTGGAATAGGCAGTGCGGCTGGAAATCCTGCGCCAAGGGCAGGAGCGTCTGCCGAGGGGAGGAGGCATGTTCCGGATCAAGAGCCCGCAGGACGCGGGGGCCGCCGTCGTTTTCATGGTCATTGGCCTGGCCGGCGCCTACCTCGGCAGCGATCTCGCCTTCGGCACGTCCGCGCGCATGGGGCCCGGCTATTTTCCCATCATCCTGAGCTGGACCATCTTCGCCATCGGCGTGATCGTCGGCCTCAGGGGCCTGACCATCGAGGGGCCGGCCATCGAGCCGGTCCAGCTGCGGCCGCTGCTGGTCATCATCGCCGCGATCGTCGCCTTCGGCTACCTGGTCGAGAGACTGGGCCTCGCCATCACCGCCGCCTTGCTCACCGTGCTCGCCGGCTACGCGCGCCGCGACGTGAGCCTCTGGGAGACGCTGCTCCTCGCTGCCGGGCTCGCCGTCTTCAGTGTCGCCCTCTTCGTCTACGGGCTGTCGCAGCCGTTTCCCGCCTGGTGGGGCCGGTAGCATGGAATTCGATCTTCTGCACAACCTGGCCACCGGCTTCACCGCGGCAGCCTCGCTCAAGAACCTCGGCTTCGCTTTCCTGGGGTGCCTGCTCGGCACCCTGATCGGCGTGCTGCCCGGCATCGGACCGATCCCCACCATCGCCATGCTGCTGCCGATCACCTTCGGCATCGACCCGCTGTCATCCCTGGTCATGCTGGCCGGCATCTACTACGGAGCGCAGTACGGCGGCTCGACCACCTCGATCCTGGTCAACATCCCCGGCGAGGCGGCCTCCATCGTCACCTGCATCGACGGGCACGAGATGGCCAAGCAGGGCCGCGCGGGGGCGGCGCTGGGGGTGGCGGCGCTCGGCTCGTTCTTCGCCGGCACGGTGGGCACCGTGTTCATCGCCGGCTTCGGTCCGCCGCTGGCGGCCATCGCCCAGCAGTTCAACTCGCCCGACTACTTCTCGCTGATGGTGCTGGGCCTCGTCACCGCCGTGATCCTGGCGCACGGCTCGGTGCTTAATGCGTTCGGCATGGTGCTGGTTGGCCTGCTGCTGGGACTGGTGGGCACCGACGTGAACAGCGGGCTCACGCGCTACACCTTCGGCATCCAGGAAATCTGGGAGGGTATCGACTTCGTGCCGATGGTGATCGGCATGTTCGGCGTCGTCGAGATCATCCGCAATCTCGAGCAGACCGAGCTGCCGCGCCCGCACGTCAAGGCCAGCATGAAGGACCTCTGGCCGAGGGGGCAGGACTTCCGGGACGCCTGGCCCGCGGTGCTGCGCGGCACGGGCCTCGGCTCGCTGCTGGGCATCCTGCCGGGCGGCGGCGCGGTGCTCGCCTCGTTCGCCAGCTACACGCTGGAGAAGAAGGTCGCGAGCGACCCGAGCCGGTTCGGCCGGGGTGCCATCGAGGGCGTGGCTGGGCCCGAATCCGCCAACAACGCCGCGGCTCAGACCTCGTTCATTCCGCTGCTCACCCTGGGGCTGCCGTCCAACGCCATCATGGCGCTGATGATGGGCGCCATGATCATCCAGGGCATGCAGCCCGGCGCCGCGGTGATGACCAGCCGGCCCGAGCTGTTCTGGGGCATGGTCGCCAGCATGTGGATCGGCAACCTGATGCTGCTCGTCATCAACATGCCGTTGATCGGCATCTGGGTGCGGCTCTTGTCCGTGCCCTACCGCCTGCTCTATCCGGCCATCCTCCTGTTCTGCGTGATCGGCATCTACGGCACCAACACCAGCCCCGGCCAGCTGGCGCTCTGTGCCGTGTTCGCGGCGTTCGGCCACGTCCTGGTGCGGTTCGGCTGCGAGCCGGCGCCCCTGGTGCTGGGGTTCATCCTCGGCCCGCTGATGGAGGAGAATTTGCGCCGCTCGCTGGTCATCTCCCGCGGCGACCCCATCGTGTTCATCGAGCGGCCGATCTCGGCGGTGCTGCTGGCGACCACCGTGATCATGGTGCTCGCCCTCATCGTCCTGCCGCAGTTCCGACGCACTCGGAAGGAGGCGTTCCAGGAGTAAGACGTGCCGGTGTCGGGCTCGGAGGGTCTGACACCTTGCCGAGAGGAGGAGGAAATGACGCAAGGATCGATACTGCGCCCCTGGCTGCGCTCCCTTGGGCTGGCCTTGGCCCTGTCCGCCGGGCTGATGACGGCGGGCACCGCCCGCGCGCAGGACTACCCGAGCCAGGACATCCGCCTCGTTTGCGCCTTTCCCCCGGGCAGCGGCGCCGACGTGCTGGTACGCTACTTCGCCGACAAGCTGCGGCCCATCGTCAACCGCACCGTGATCGTGGAGAACAAGGCGGGTGCCGGCGGCAATATCGCGGCGGAGTATGTCGCCAAATCGAAGCCCGACGGCCACACCATTTTCGTCCACGCCGGCACGGCGGTGGCGGCCAACCAGCACCTGTTCCGCAAGCCGCCGGTGGACGCCGGCAAGGCCTTCCGCATCGCCGCCACCATCAACCGCCAGCCCTGGATGCTGGTGGTGGACGCCAAGAGCCCCTACCGGTCCGTCGCGGACCTGACGGCTGCCATGAAACAGAAGGGCGACAAGGCGAGCTATGCCACCGCCGCGCCCACCGGCCGGATCATGGGCGAGATCTACAAGAACGCCTATGGGCTCGCCGCGGTCGAGGTGAGCTACAAGAGCGCGCCGGATTCCCTGAACGAGCTGACCAGCGGCAAGCTCGATTTCGGCATGCATGATCCGGTGTTCTCGCTGGCCCAGCAACGCGAGGGGCGGCTCAGGATCCTGGCCGTCAGCACCGCAACGCGCCTTGCCGCCAGCGCCGACTTGCCGACCATGACCGAGCTCGGCGTCCCCATGGACCTCACCGGTTGGTGGGCGGCGATCGTGCCCACGGGCACGCCCAAGCCGGCGATCGGCAAGATCCATGAGTGGTTCGTGCAGATGGTGTCGTCGGACGAGACCAGGGCCTTCCTCAACAAGTTCGGCGGCGACCCCTACATCAACGCGCCGGAGCAGGGCCAGGAGCTGTTCGAGAAGGCCATCAAGGAGTGGGGCGAGTACGTGCGCGTGGCCAAGATCGAGCCGCTCGGCTGACGCGCGGCGCGGGGAAGAGCATGCCTGTCGCATTGCCGTGGGGTTTCGCCGCACGCCATGCTACAGGCCGCCAAGGGAGGACTGACATGAAGATGCTGAGAAAGATCCAGATTCTCGCGGCCGGCGCGCTGGCGCTGGCCGCCGCTTTGGGCGGCGCCGGCGAGGCGCGGGCGCAGGAATACCCGAGCCAGGACATCCGCCTGATTTGCGGATTCCCGCCGGGCAGCGGCGCCGACGTGTTCGTGCGCTATTTTGCCGAGAAGCTGCGGCCGATCGCCGGGCGCACCGTCATCGTCGAGAACAAGCCTGGCGCTGCGAGCAACATCGCCACCGAGTACGTGGCCAAGTCGAAGCCCGACGGCCACACCATCTATCCCTTCGCGGTCACCACGGTGGCGGCCAGCATGCATCTCTTCAAGAAGCCGCCGGTGGACGTGGGCAAGGCGCTGCGGGCGGTGGCGTCCACCAGCAATCTTGCGTTCGTGCTCACGGTGGGCGCCAACAGCCCCTACAAGACAGTGGCCGAGCTGACCGAAGCCATGAAGAAGAAGGGCAAGGATGCCAACTACGCCGTGGCCGCCAACCCTGGCCGCATCATGGGCGCCATCTACAAAGACAAGGCCGGTCTTGCCGCCACCGAGGTGCAGTACCGCACCGCGCCGGACTCCCTCAACGAGATGGAGAACGGCCGCATCGACTACGGCCTGCACGATCCGGTGTTCGTGCTGGCGCAGGTGCGCGCCGGGCGGCTGCGCCCGCTTGCGGTCAGCACCGCGGAGCGGCTGGCGGCGGCGCCCGATATTCCGACCATGACTGAATCGGGCATTCCCATGAACCTGGCGCTGTGGTGGGGCGTGATGGTGCCGGCGGCCACGCCGGACCCGATCGCCAACAAGATCAACCAGTGGTTCAAGGAGCTCGTCAGCTTGCCGGAGACCAAGAAGTTCCTCAACGATTCCGGCGCCGACCCCATGATCCGCACGCCCGAGGAGGCGCAGCGGATGTTCCTGACCGCCATCAAGGAATGGGGCGACTACGTCCGCATGGCCGGCATCGAGCCGCAATAGCGCGGTGTCGTATTGGGGTCAGACCTGACGCCGTCGTCAGCGCGAAGCGGGCGTTCACGGCCGTGCTCCCACGCGCACCAGCACGGCGCGGCGCCCGTCGAGTGCCAACGGAGGGAGCGAGGCGGCGCGCGGCTCGGGGCATCCGGCCCTCGACGAAGGGCCTGCGTCGGACCCGCCGCGGGTTCATCCGTGGTTCAGTAACGCGCGGCCAAGCTGGCGCCGGAGTGCCGAGGGCCGCGGGGTATCCCGTGCAGCGCCGGTGACGGGAGACAGCCGCGCATGGACGATGGTGGACGCGTGCCGCAGAGCGGTTTGTCCGTCGGCGCCGGCGCTCCCTATGTGGTCGCGGCGGAGCTGGCCGGCGGCGGCGCCGGACTCCTCGTCATCGCGCTCTTCGCCTATATGAGGGCGTCGTTGCCGCGCCTGCTGCGCACTGCGGCCTGGCTTCTGAGGGGGCGGGAGCATCTGGAGCGCAAGCTCGTGGCGGCGGGCGTCGCCCCGGGGCTGTCGCTGAGCCCGCGCCTGACTGGCCTTCTCGAGCGGGCGTCCGCGCAGGGGCGGCCGGTCTACCTGGCGAGCCGCGGGTGCTCGCCCCTGCTGCAGGTCTTGGCCGAGAGCCACACGGCCATTACCGGAACAATCGTCGTCCCCAACGGCGTGGCTTCCCGGCGCGGCTTGGCCTACTTGCTCGACTGTTTCCCGCAAGGCTACGACGCTGTCGCGAGCCGGCGGGGCGCGATCACCGTCGTCCGGCATGGGCCTCCCGGCGCGCTGAGGGGAGGGCTCGCGCCGGAGCCGGCAGCCGGTGCGGAAGCTCCACGCGTCTCGGTGCTGCTGGAGCTGGCCAGGAGCCTGCGGTTGCACCAGTGCGTCAAGAACGTGCTGGTGTTTGTGCCTCTTCTCCTCAGCGGCCGCTTTACGATGCTGTCGGAGGTCAGGGAGACCCTGCTCGCGTTCATTGCCCTGACGTGCGTCGCCTGCGGCACATACATGCTCAACGACATCTGGGATGTGGCGGACGACCGCGCCCACTGGTCGAAGAAGGAGCGGCCGATCGCCAGCGGGCGCGTGTCCGCTGCCACCGCGCTTGGCCTTGCGCTGCTGCTGGTCCCCGCCGGCCTGGCGCTGACCGCCGCAATCTCGTTGGCGACCTGCGTCGTCCTCCTGCTCTATCTGGCGCTGACGCTCGCCTATTCCCTGCGCGTGAAGGCTGTTCCCTTCCTCGACGGCTTCACGCTGGCGACGCTCTTCACCATCCGCCTCGGCCTCGGCGTGGTGGCTGCCGACG
>DATMZP010000360.1:0-11591 GCA_035573595.1 Hyphomicrobiaceae bacterium | reverse complement strand
GTGATTGCTCATCAGCGGCGGCATCAGCAGGTTGGGGATGCGGATGGCCCCCGACGGCCCCAGGTAATAGAACCGGTCCTCGGTCACGGGCGTCTTGACCGGCGCGCCCTTCTCCCTCCAGTCGGGGATCAACCGGTTGAGACCGATGGGATCGATCACGGCGCCCGAGAGGATGTGGGCGCCCACCTCGGAGCCCTTCTCCAGCACGACAACGGAGAGGTCCCGCCCAACCTCGGATGCGAGCTGCTTGAGCCGTATGGCGGTGGCGAGCCCGGCCGGGCCGGCGCCGACGATCACCACGTCGCACTCCATCGCTTCGCGCGGTTCCAGCTCGGGTCCGTCGAGTGCCATCGGCTCTTCCCTTGGGCGGATATGGGGGCGGATATGGGGAGGAATGCTATTGCCGGGTTCGATAGGTCGCCGGGTTGCGAAACGTCAAGCGGACTCTGGCATTGCCGTTCGCGAGTGCTAAGTTGCCGGCATGGCGGACGACGACGCAAGAACGGCCACCCTGGCGGCGCTGCTCGCCTGGCACCGCGACCTGGGCGCCGCGGATGCCGTGGGCGATGCGCCGGTTGACTGGCTGGCACGCGGCAATGCAGCGCCGCCCGGCCACGGCTTCCGCTTGGCCCGGACGGCAGCTCCTGGGGGCACGGCAGCTCCGGAGGCCCCCGTTGGGCCTCTGGCGCACGGCGCAACAGCAACGCCCTCGCAGGCTCCTCCCCGCGTCGCGCAACCGAGGCCAGCCTTCCCGCCCACCCCGGCGCCCCCCGTCGCGCAGCCCCCTGTCGCGCCAATGGCGCCGCGGCCGCTTGCGACGGCCTCGCCGGATGCCGCGCTTATGGCGGCGCGCACCGCCGCGCGTCAGGCGGGCAGCCTGGAGGAGCTGCGGGCGACGCTCGCCGGTTTCGACGGCTGTGGGCTCAAGGCCACGGCCAAGAACCTGTGCTTTTACCGGGGTGCTGCCCAGTCACGGCTGATGCTGATCGGGGAGGCGCCTGGCCGCGACGAGGACCTGCAGGGCAAGCCGTTCGTCGGCCGCGCCGGGCAACTCCTCGACAAGATGCTGGCCGCCATCGGCCTCACTGAGGCGGACGTCCACATCACCAACATCGTCTACTGGCGCCCGCCGGGCAACCGCGTGCCGACCCCGCAGGAGGCGCAGGTGTGCCGGCCTTTCATCGAGCGGCAGGTGGAGCTGGTGGCGCCCGATTTCGTGCTTCTCCTGGGCGGCGCCGCCGCCAAGGGCATCCTCGACGTGGCCGACGGCATCATGCGCGTGCGCGGCAAGTGGCGCGAGGTGACGCTCGGCGAGCGCACGGTGCGGACCATCGCCACGCTGCACCCCGCCTACTTGCTGCGCACCCCGGGCGCCAAGCGCCTCGCCTGGCGCGATCTGCTGGCTGTGAGGGCGGCGCTAGATGCATAGGACCACCCGCGTCAGCACGGCCCTTTTCTTCCTTGGCTTTCTGGCCGTCGGCATGATTGGCGCGCAGACGCTGGCCGCCGCCTTTGAGCCCGTGCGATCGGAGTATCTTGGAGCATCAGCATTCTTGTTCTTGCTTTGCCTCGTTGCCGTGCTCATCTCGACGTACTCTTATGTTCGGGGTTCCCGACAGGACGGTCGGCATCCTGGCTGGCTCGCAGGTCTGCTTGGCGGAGCTATCGCCGGTGGCTCGTTCTGTGGTTCTGTGGGCGCAGGCTACGCGGGACTGGGCGGATATTCTCTTGTTCTCGCGGTTGTTCTGCCACCAGGGTTCAGCCTGCTGTGGCCATTTCTCAGTGCCAAGGCGCTGGGCGGTCAACCAAACTGAAACGCGACATCTGCAGCCGTTATGCAGCTTTTCTGGTAAGCTCCAGAGATGCCCAAGCTCGATCCAAACAGACCGTTCATTCCGGTTCGCATCGCCGTGCTTACGGTGTCAGACAACCGCGAGCTGGCGGACGACAAGTCCGGCGCGACGCTCAGCGAGATGTTCCAGGCCGCCGGTATAGGTGACCTTCATGCACGGTACTTGTCGAAAACCGCGCGCACCTCCGCCTCGCTGGCCACCTCACCTCGATCCAGCTCGTCGAGGCCCTCCCGCACGAGCTGACGCTCCTCGTCGCTCAGAATGTAAATGGCCTCGCCAGCCTCGGCGATCTGCTCCAGGACCTCGGCGGCATACTCCTGCTGCTCCTTCGGGAGCTTCCTGACCTTCTCGATGGCCTGTTCGAGGACCTTGATCATCGAGATATTCTACCACAAGCGCGACTTCTCGGAAGCCTGCGCGATTGCCCGGTGTGGACCCCACGACTGGAGCTAACTTGCCAGGCATAGGTGTGTGCCGTGTCGGCGTGATCGTGTCACCGCGTGTGTGGCTCTCATGGTTCTGCTAGAATTGCGCCATGCCCAAGCTCGATCCTAACCGCCCCTTCATCCCCGTCCGCATCGCCGTGCTGACGGTGTCCGATACCCGCAGCCATAAGGACGACAAGTCCGGCGACACCCTGGCGGCGATGATCCACGCCGCCGGCCACGAGGTGACCGCCCGCGGTCTAGTCAAGGACGACGTCGAGGCCATCCGCGCCCAGGTGCGGGCGTGGATCGCGGACAAGAGCATCGACGTGATCATATCAACCGGTGGCACCGGCTTCACCGGGCGCGACGTGACGCCCGAGGCGATACGACCGCTGTTTGAGAAGGAGGTGGACGGGTTCTCCACCGTCTTCCACATGATCTCGTTCGACAAGGTGGGCACCTCCACCATCCAGTCGCGCGCCTGCGCGGGGCTCGCGCACGGCACCTACATCTTCTGCCTGCCGGGCTCGCCGGGCGCCTGCCGCGACGCCTGGAATGGCATCCTGGTGCACCAGCTCGACAACCGCCACCGTCCCTGCAACTTCGTGGAGATCATGCCGCGGCTGGAGGAGCACCGGCGCAGCGCGTAGGACGGGGTCAGACCCCTTTCCTCCCGACATTTCATAGAATCACAGCCGACACCGAAAGGGGTCTGACCCCGTTCATGCCTCTCTTCAAACTGCGCGTCGATGTGCCCGACCTGGAGGCGGGCAGGGCCGCCGCGGACATCATCGAGACTCTGGTCGAGCCGGCGCCGCTGGCGGTGACGCTGTTCGAGCTGCGCCCTCCGGCGTTCGTGCTGGAGGCGTACTTTGACGAGCCACCGAGGCTGGACGAGGTGAAGCGGCACCTTGCTGCGCGCGACGCGCGGCTGGCGGATGCCTCGCTGCAGGAGGTGCCCGACCGGAACTGGGTGGCGCTGTCGCAGGCCTCCCTGCCGCCCATCGCCGCCGGCCGTCTCATCGTCCACGGAAGCCACGATCGCGCCCGCTTCGCCATGCGGCGCCTGGCCGTGGAGATAGAGGCCGGGGAGGCCTTCGGCAGCGGGCATAACGCCACCACGGCCCTGTGTCTGGAGGCGCTCGACTGGCTGGCGCGGCGGCGACGCCTGGGCCGCGTGCTGGACCTCGGCTGCGGCAGCGGCGTCCTCGCCATCGCCGCAGCGCGTGTGGCCCCCAGCGCGCACGTCATCGCCACCGACAACGATCCGATCGCCGTCGCGGTCGCCAAGGCGAACGCGCGCCTCAATCGCGTCGGCCGGCGCGTGCAGGTGCTGCAGGCGAGCGGCTTCGGCCATCCGGCGCTGCGCCGCGCGCCGCCCTTCGACCTCGCGCTGGCCAACATCCTGCCGGGCCCACTTGTCGATCTCGCGCCGGCGCTGCGCAGGGCGTCACGGAGCGGAGGCGTTGCCGTGCTCTCGGGGCTCCTGGACCACCAGGCGCGCGAGGTGGCGGCCGCCTATGGCGCCGCCGGCTTCCATCTGCTGCGCCGGCTGCAGCGCGCGGGCTGGACGGCACTCGTGGCGGCGCGATCCTGATCGCCTGGTTACCGGCCGCCATCCCGACGGCATCGGCGAGCACTGATTGCACGTTGGGTCTGCGCTGCGCTCGACCCACCCGCGCCGTCACGGCTGCCAGGGCTGATGCTCCTCGCCCTCGTCCATCGCGGCCTGCTCGGCGCTGCAGCTCCTGCCGATCTCGCGGGCCAGCGCCGTCCGGGCCTCCTTCACGCCGCGTCCAGAGACGGCAGACAGAACCAGAGGCTTCTTGCGTGCGACCGCTTTCAACGCCTCCGCCTTGGTGGCGATGGCGGCTTCGTCGAGGGCGTCGCACTTGGAGAGGGCGACGATCTCCTTCTTCCTGGCGAGGCCGGCGCCGTAGGCCTTGAGCTCGGCGCGCACGGTGCGGTAGGCGCCGGCCACGTCGTCGGCGGTCGCGTCGACAAGATGCAGCAGAACGCGGCAGCGCTCCACATGGCCCAGGAAGCGGATGCCGAGGCCGGCGCCCTCGTGCGCGCCCTCGATCAAGCCGGGAATATCGGCCAGCACGAAGTCCCGTTCGCCCGCGCGCACCACGCCGAGGTTGGGGTGCAGCGTGGTGAAGGGATAGTCGGCGATCTTGGGCTTGGCGGCGCTGACCGTGGCCAGGAAGGTGGACTTGCCGGCGTTCGGCAGGCCCACCAGCCCGGCGTCGGCAATCAGCTTCAGCCGCAGCCAGATCGTCAGCTCCTCGCCGGGCTGGCCGGGATTGGCGTGGCGCGGTGCGCGGTTGGTAGACGACTTGAAGTGCGCGTTGCCGAAGCCGCCGTTGCCACCCTTCGCCAGCCGCACCCGATCGCCGCTCTTCATCACCTCGGCCAGCAGCGTCTCCTGGTCCTCGGCCAGCACCTCGGTGCCGGGCGGGACCGGGATCGCCATGTCCTCGCCATTGGCACCGGCGCGGTTCTTCCCCATGCCGCCCTGGCCGGTCTGCGCCTTGAAGTGCTGGCGGTAGCGATAGTCGATGAGCGTATTGAGGTTGGCCACGCACTCCACCCACACGTCGCCGCCCTTGCCGCCATCGCCCCCGTCGGGCCCGCCGAACTCGATGAACTTCTCGCGCCTGAACGAGACGCATCCCGCCCCACCTGCGCCAGAGGCAATGTAGATCTTGGCTTGGTCGAGAAACTTCATCTGCACCCCGCCAGGAACCGCGACCGCGTGAGCTGCGTGTTCACGTGGGCCAGCTTCGCATCGCGCGGCCTGCAATACACCAAGGCGTCTCCGGTACGCTCGAAGCCAAGCTTGTCCTGAACGCGCAGCGAGGCCTCGTTGCCGACGAACGCCCCCGAGTAGATGGTGTCGACCGCCGTTGCAGCGAAGATGCGCGCAATATAGGCGCCGGCCGCCTCGGTCATGTAGCCGTGTCCCCAATGCGGCTGGGTAAGCCAGTAGCCCAGGGTGGGAGACCGGCCGGAGGCCGCCCCGGCCGCATCACGGCCCCCCGCCTCCACCCCACCGATCAGCGCATCGTCGAGGGTAATCGCAAGGTATCCTGAGGCGGCAGGCTCCCGACCGAGCTGCAAGGCGATGAAGCTGCGCGCGTCGTCGAGGGTGTAAGGCCAGGGCGGCGTGCCGAGCCAGCGGACGACCTCCCAGCTGGCGAACTGCGCACGCAGCGGCTCGGCATCGCCGGGACGCAGAGGCCGCAACAGCAATCGCTCGGTTCGAATGGCGTCATTCACGAACGTCACGTGGCGCTCCCCAAAGCACGGCCGAAGCCGCAATGCGTTGGCCGCACTCCCGGCAAGGCGGCAACCTAGACCGGACGGCCGGCGAGCCGATTGAGCCAGGCGCGCCAGCGCCCGGCGGCCTCCACGCCCGCTGCCATCGGCCGTGTCCGCACCGCGGATTTGCCGGGCAGCCAGTAGGTGACGGCCTCGACCTCGTGGCCGCGCGCCGTGCAGACGATGAGCCCGCGCCCCATCGGCTCGAAGCCGAGCTTGCGCAGGACACCGGCGGAGGCGTCGTTGTCAACGAAATGGGAGGAGGTGAACCCCGGCACCCGCCGCGCCTCGAAGCCGTAACGCAGCACCTCGGTGGTGGCCTCGGTGGCGTAGCCCCGGCCCCACCACTGGCGTCCCAGCCAGAAGCCGAGCTCCGCCGTTCCCGAGCTGCGCTGGTAATAGCCCGCGCCGCCGATCAGCCGGCCGTCCACCTCAATGGCGAAGCGCGCCTCGCGCCGTCCCGGCTTGAGCCAGGCGCGCGCCTGGTGCTCCGACAGGGGGTGCGGGATGTCGCTCGTCATGGAGGCGACGTCCCAGTCACCGGCGAGACGCGTGAACTCCTTGACGTCGCTGCGACGAAACGGGCGCAGCACCAGGCGCTCGGTTGTCAGGGTGACCATGTAGCGGCGGGCGAGGTTTGTCGATCCTGGAGTGACGGGCGGCCGTCGGCGCGACGGCGCAAGCCCCATATCATCTCGCAGACCTTGATCGTCGCGCAAGCGCCCCCCGGCAGGTGGCGTTACTGCGCCGTGGCCTTGGGCGTGGGCTTGACTGAGACGTAGATGCGCCCGCCACGCTTGGTGGCGAACTCCACGCTGCCCTCGGTGAGGGCGAACAGCGTGTGGTCGGTGCCCATGCCAACGTTGCCGCCGGGATGCATCTTGGTGCCGCGCTGGCGCACCAGGATGTGGCCCGCCAGCACCTGCTGGCCGCCGTAGCGCTTCACGCCCAGACGGCGCCCCGCGGTGTCGCGGCCGTTGCGCGAGGAGCCGCCTGCCTTTTTGTGTGCCATCGCTCTCTAGCCTCTCTGCGGCGGCCGTCAGGCGCCGACGATCTCCTTGATCCGCACCACCGTCTGGTGCTGGCGGTGCCCGCGCTTGCGGCGCGAGTTCTTGCGTCGGCGCTTCTTGAAGGCGATGACCTTGGCGGCCCGTCCCTGCTCGACCACCTCGGCCACCACCTTGGCTCCGGCCACGGCGGGCGTGCCGATCTTGGCCTCGGCACCCTCGCTCCCGACCATCAGCACGTCGGTGAACACCACCTCGGCCCCGGCCTCGCCGGCGATCTTCTCGATTGCCAGCTTCTCGTCCGCGGCGACGCGGTACTGCTTACCGCCGGTCTTGATGACAGCGTACATTGTTGACTTTCCTACGAATCCGTAGGTTGGGTCAGCGCTGAAGCGCGTAGCCCAACACGCGAAAAAGGGGTCAGACCCCTGGCTTCCGACACTTCAGCCCCAGCCCCGGCGCTCGTGCGGGGCCCTGGCCCCCCACCTGTCGGGTTGCGGCCGTTCAGGCTTCACCCGACCTGCAGCAAAGGCGCGCCAGCCGCCGGTCTGCCGAGATTGCGGCGCACTATTATCAAGCCCCCCCGCAAAGTCAACGTCGTGTGACGGCGGAGGGCTGACGCGTCGTGCTGTTTCGCCGCTTCGGCCGGGCCGACGGCGCCCGCAACGGTCGACGTCTGGAAGCGCCCGTCAGCCACGCCCGCAGGGCGAGGTTCACCGCCTCGGGCCGCTCCAGGGTGGACAAGTGCCCGCAGTCGGCGATGATCTTGAGCTTCGCGCCGGGGATGCCGTCGGCGATCTCGCGGGCCAGATCCGGCGGCGTCAGTGCGTCCTGCCGGCCCACGATCACCAGCGTGGGGCAACGGATGCTGGGCAGGAACGGCCGGTTGTCCGGCCGGCCGATGATGGCCTCCTCCTGGCGCTTGAAAGCCGCGAGGCCGGTATCGACCGCCATCTGCAGGATGGTCTCCACCAGCGGCTTGTCGCTGTGCCGCGACGGGTGGATCAGCGACGGCATCAGCAGATCCTGGGCGCGGCGCACACCCTCGCGCCGGGCGGTGGCGACGAGGTTCCGCCGCCCCGCCGTGCGCTCGGGGGTATCGGCGTGCGAGCCCGTATCGAGCAGGGCGAGCCGTTCCACCCGCTCCGGCGCCTGGCGCACGATCTCGTAGGCGATGTAGCCGCCCATGGAGAGGCCGGCGAGGGCGAAGCGGTCGGGCGCCGCCTTGAGAATCGAGCGAGCGATGCCCGCCATCGTCGTGTGGCGGGTGTGATCGGCAACCATGCAGTCGGCGATGTCGGAGAGGGCGGCGATCTGCGGCTCCCACAACGCCCGCGTGCACAGGAGGCCCGGAACCAGCACGAGCTTCGACCTGGCCGACATATTGTATCTCCCTCCCACGGCCGCGAATGCCGACGGCCAAGGCATCCTACGGCAGACTTGGCCGCCCCGCCGAGCCCTTACGAATCCCCAGTCTGGGCCCCGCAGGCCTGCCAAGGCCCTGCTGGCCCGCTCAACGGTCAGCTCAGGTTACGCCAGGTCACGGTCTCGCGACATTTTGCACGCTTGTCCTCGGGCTTCCTTGCTTTTCCCGTCGAACGGTGCCATGTAGCGGGTGTAACGGGCGCAGGGGACTAGCTTTCATATCGAGTTTCCCCAGTACCATCCGGCTTTCCCGTTAGGCCCTTTGCCAAGTTCCCCCTGCGCTCTCCCGAGCCGACTTGACGCGCACCACTGCGGTGCGATGCGTCGTGGATTGTCGGCGATCCTGACGAGAGACGGAGCGTCCTCCTTTTGCAGACTTCAACCTTCGCTGAGCTCGGACTCAGTGCGAAAGTGCAGGCGGCCATCCAGGCTGCCGGCTACACTACTCCTACCCCCATTCAATCCCAGGCCATCCCCGTTGCTGTAACGGGGCGCGACGTGCTGGGCATCGCCCAGACCGGCACCGGCAAGACGGCGGGCTTCGTGCTGCCCATGCTGGCGCGGCTGGAGTCGGGCCGCGCGAGGGCACGCATGCCGCGGTCGCTGATCCTGGCCCCCACGCGCGAGCTGGCCGCCCAGGTGGCCCAGAGTTTCGAGAAGTACGGCGTCAACCACCGGCTCACGGTGGCGCTTGTGATGGGCGGCGTGTCGTTCGACGACCAGCTCAAGAAGCTCGACCGCGGCGCGGACGTGCTGATCGCCACGCCGGGGCGGCTGCTCGATCCAAAGATAGGTAGCAAGCTGCTGCTGACCGGCGTCGAGATCCTGGTGATCGACGAGGCCGACCGCATGCTCGACATGGGCTTCATCCCCGACATCGAGAAGATCTGCAAGCTGCTGCCGGCGCAACGCCAGACCCTGTTCTTCTCGGCCACCATGCCGCCCGAGATCCAGCGCTTGGTGGACACCTTCCTGAAAGATCCAGTGCGCATCGAGGTAGCGCCGCCCGCCACCGCCGCCAACACCATCACTCAGCTGTTCCGCTACTGCCCGGCCACCGAGGACTGGGAGAAGCGCGAGGCCTTGCGCGATTTGATCCGCGCCGAGCAGGTCAAGAACGCCATCATCTTCTGCAACCGCAAGCGCGACGTGGCGATTCTCCTGAAGTCGCTGCTGAAGCACGGGTTCAATGCGGGCGCGCTGCACGGCGACATGGACCAGATGAGCCGCACGGCCACGCTCGATGCGTTCCGCGAGGGCCGCATTACGCTGCTGGCGGCCAGCGACGTGGCCGCCCGCGGGCTCGACATCCCGGACGTGAGCCACATCTTCAACTTCGACGTCCCCTGGCAGGCCGACGACTACGTCCACCGCATCGGCCGCACCGGCCGGGCCGGCAAGGAGGGCCGCTCGCTTACTATCGTCACGGTCGAGGACATCAAGCAGCTCAAGGACATCGAGAAGATGCTGGGCGCGCCCGTGACCTGGATCGGCGACCCGCCCACCGAGGAGGACATCGCCGAAGGCAGCCGCAAGCGGCGCGGCCGCGGCGGCGCCAAGCGGGCCGGAGATAGCCGCCGCTCCGCGTCGGGACGCGAGGGCAGGCGGGAGCGCGGCCAGGATGCCGGCGCGCCCCGGTCCGCGCGCGGCCGCAGCCGCCGGCCGGAGCGGGCGCCTCAACCCAACGGCAATGGCGCCCATGAGCCCGCCGCCAACGGCGTGCACCCGCACAACGAGGAGCGGCAGCCCGCGTCACCGGTCCGCGCGGAGCGGCAGCCCGCGTCACCCGTCCGCGCGGAGCGGCCGCCGCGGCAGCCCGCCTCACCGGCCCGCGAGCCTGCGGCTGCCAAGCCTCAGCGCCAGCGGCGGGAGCGCAAACCGCCGCGCCAGCCCTGGGAGCCGCGTGAGCCCCGCCCGCGCGACCGCGACGACCGGGTGCCGACCCCGGTCGGCCTGGGCGACCACGTGCCCGCGTTTCTGCGCAGGCCCGTCCGCTCGGGGCACTAGCGCAGCCTCCAAGCCCTCCACCGCCATCCCGGAAGCCGAGCTCCCACAGGGGCGAGGCTACCCGGGACGTGCCGCTTTCCTGTTCCTGCGACGAGGTCGTGGTGCCGGCGGCGAATTCCAGGCACCTCTCACGCGAGCAAGGCGTACAACGTCGTCTCCTGCCTGGCCGGATCGGCAGCGGTCGGGCCGTAAACCTGCCAGAAGGTGCCTTCGCGCTTGAGCCTTTCGCTGGCGCACCAGGCGAAGAGAGCGGGCCACGCCTGCGGCAGCTGATCGAACGGGCCTACGAGCACCCGTTTGACCACCCTCCCGGCCGGCAATTGCGAGCAAACGACATCGCCATCGGAGTCGAAGGCGCGCGCGACAATCACACCCGGCTCGATGGCCATCTTGCCGTCCTTCGGCGCGCGGCACAGCGTAAAGCTGTCGCCGGCCTGCTCGGTCCTCAGCGTCGGGAGCGCATGCGCAAGCTTGGTACGCGCAACGCGTTCTGCAGTCTGCAGGTCGGCGAATGCCACGGTGGCCCTGACGACAGCCGTATGCTGCCGCTCAACGGTGACGATGCTGTATCCGCTCATGGGCGCTCTCCTGCACCGGGTATCTGCGCGCCTTCTCCCGCAATCTGCGTCTCGAGCCTGACGTAGCTCGCCTCCATGCCATGCTCCATGCCGGTTGCCAGCATGGCGGCGCGCGTCTGCGCATCGGGAAGCGTCATGCGCATCGTCATCAGCGTGCCCTTCCCATCGGCCTCGAAGCGCGTCTCGACGCGATTGTCGGGCGTCGGGTCGGGCATATGCATGCGCTCGACGTGCACGATCCTGCTGAAGGGCACCAGCTCGACGAACTCGCCCGTCAGATAGAACCCGTTGCCCTTGCCGTCCGACCATTCGTAGCGGATCCGGCCGCCGGGACGCGCGTCGCAGACGCAAACCGGCATCGTCCACCCGGCGGGACCGAGCAGCCACCTCTGCACCAGCTCCGGCTCGGTATGCGCGCGGAAGACGGCTTCAGGCGGCGCCGCGAAGCGCCGGGTGACCACGACGTGGCGGTCGCCTTCCGTGCTCAGTGTCATCTTGCTCATCGTTTTCCCTTCCGTTTTCCGTCCTGCATTGCGGCCAGAACGCCGTCGAGGCGCTCGTAGTTCGTCGCCAACGCTTGCCGCAGCGTGCCGAGCCACTGGTCGATCTCGTCGATGCCCGCGGTAGCCAGCCGGCACGGCCGCTTGGTCCCTTCGGACCGACGCACGATGAGGCCTGCGCCTTCGAGAACCTTGAGGTGGCGGGAGACTGCCGGCTGCGTCATCTCGAAGGGAGCGGCGAGCTCCATCACTGTCGCCTCGCCCGATGCGAGCCGGGCAAGGATGGCTCTCCGAGTCGGATCGGCCAGTGCGGCAAAGGCGGCATCCAGGTTCGCCATCGACAACATTCCCTTTATATAATTTTTTTGTTATATAACGGGCGAAACATAGTCAAGGTGAAATTGCAGCTACCGTCTCCGGTCCATGGCCAGCCCTGCCGCCCCTGGAGTCCGGCCTGGAGCCCTGGCTC